>CAYLSS010000162.1:0-7415 GCA_964385765.1 uncultured Solibacteraceae bacterium | reverse complement strand
TGGAAGGCGCCGCCCGCCGCCAGGACCACGCCCATGACGTGCCATTTGCCGGGCACGGCATGGCAGAAGGTGTGCACCCGTCCCTCGGGGTCGGTCTGCACCTCGTCGGCATGGGCGAAGACCACGCCCGAGGTCCCCAGCGTGCACGAGACCACCCCCAGGGAAACAATTCCGTTGCCGACGGCGCTCGCCGCTTGATCACCTGCTCCGCCCACCACCGGAGTCCCCGGTTCGAGACCTGTCGCTTTCGCCGCCGCGGGCGTCACGCTGCCGGTAAGCTCGCTCGACTCGACCACGGCGGGTAGAATCGAAGCGTCGAGCGCCAGGCGCTCCAGCATTCGAGACGACCATTGCCGCATAACGACGTCGAACATCGCCGTGCCGGAGGCGTCGGACACCTCGCTGTAGAACTCCCCGGTAAGGCAATACCGAACATAGTCTTTCGGAAGCAGCACTTTGTTGAGGCGCTCGAAAGACCGTGGTTCGTTGTCCCTGACCCAAAGCAGCTTGGGCAGCGTGAATCCGGTCAGGACAGGGTTTGCCGTGAACGCCAGCACGTTGTCCTTGCCGACCTTGTGGTTGATGGCATCTACCTGCGCCTGGCTGCGCTGATCGCACCAGATGAGCGCGGGGCGGATAACCGAGCCTGCGTTGTCGAGCATCACCAACCCGTGCATCTGGCCTGACAGGCCGAGGCCGCGCACCTGCTTGCCGTCGATCTTCGCCTCCGCGAGAACGCCGCGAATGGCCGCCTGAGCCGCTTCCCACCAATTCTCGGGATGCTGCTCTGCCCACAGCGGCCGCTCCATTCTCATGTCCTCGTGCGGAGCCGTGAAGCTGAGCCGTACCCGACCTTCCTCGTCGACGAGCAGGGCCCGCGAAGCGCCCGTTCCAATATCGATTCCTATCCAGTACATGAGCAATTAACCTTTTGCTACGGATTCAAGCTCTGAATTGGGAGATATGCCGCCCCGTAAAGACCTGCTTCGTTGCCAAGCACCGCCTTCTCGATCCGAGTATCGGTGTGCCGGTAGCTGAAACTTCGCTTCTCGACTTCCGAGAACATCGCCGGGGCGAAATACTTCCAGGCCGGCAGCATGCCGCCGCTGAGCAGGTACAGCGGGAAATTGAGCAAATTCACTACCGTTGCGACAGCGACTCCCAGGGCGATCCCCATCCTCTCGAAGACGCGCCGGGCGTTTTCGTTGCCCAACTCAGCCATTTCAAAGACGTCAAGCGAGGTAAGATCATCGCCGAGACTCATCATGTACGCCATGCCCTCGACCGCCGTCGCCGACGCGTGTTTCTCGAGGCAGCCGTGGTTCCCGCAGCCACACGGGTTTCCGCCGGAAGCGACCGTGATATGACCGATTTCACCGGCCATCCCGACGAACCCATGGACTATGCGGCCGCGATGAATGATGCCGCCCCCGATGCCGGTGCCCAGCGTGAACATGACCAAATCATCAACGTCGTTGCCCGCTCCCATCCATTTCTCGCCCAGGGCGGCGGCATTGGCGTCGTTCTCCAGGATCACTTTCGTTCCGAGCCTCTTCTCGATCTCGTCGCGAACGGGAACGCCCTCCAACGCCGGGAGGTTATTAGAGCCGACAATGAGGCCGCGCTCCATGTGGATGAAGCCCGGCACTCCGATCCCGACACCGACCAGTTCGGTCATTCCGTTCCGCTCGCCGAGGGTTCGGATGTTTCTCGTGATGTCTTCCAGGACGGCATCGCGCCCGGCGTCCAGGTTAGTGGTTCCTGAGGTCTTATCGATGATTGTTCCCGCCGCGGAAATCGCGGCCGCTCTGAGGTTGGTGCCGCCAAGATCGACACCGATGGAGTATTGCGGCATGAAGCCGAATCATAGCAAAAAGCACGGCCCGAGGGCAGCGCCTAAGGAGTGCGCGGGGGCCGCTGGGAGAGACCCAGACGGGACAGTGCCCGCTCGTCTTCAGGGCCGTTCATGCGCCAGTACTCGAGCCGCTCCGAAGCGATCAGTTCAGCCCGTTCTCCGTCGGATGTCTCCCAGGAGACGATGTGGTGAGGCATCTCTTGTTCGACCAGAAAGCTGTAAGTCGGCCCGCCCTCGACGGCGACCTCGTACCGCTCGACCGTGAACTCTCCGGCGGGCACAGTCACGGTCTCGGCGCCTCCAGGCCGGGATATGGTGGCTTCGGTCCAGCCAAGTGGCTTGTGCTGGTGACGGGCGTTTTGCAAGGAGGGCAGGAAGGCCGTTCGCCGCGTTTCCCCAGGCTCGAGCGCAGGATAAGCCATCCCTCGCGCCCAGTGATGAAGCGAATCCGCCGCGAGCCCTTCGGCGGGATAGCCCAGTTCCTTTTCCTGATCGGCCTCTCCGTCGAAGTAACTGTGTGACGTGGACCGGATCGATGCCGGATCGAAAAGAAGCTGGTGCCAGACATGCCCGCACCACTCCTGAGTTGAAAAGCTGATCTTCGTTGGCGACCCCGCGGGCCGGCCATTCACATGAGCCAGCGTGATAAACCGGCTCGCCATCTCGTTGTAATCGTAGATGCCGGTCTGGAAGTCATGGACCAGGTTCAGCTTCATAACCGGAAATTCGTCAGATGGGGGATGCTTCCCCGGGTCGGCCTTGACGCGCAGGCGATTGGAGAAGGTCTCGGTCACGAATATCGTGATCGCTAGGCCGTCGCGGGGGGCGCCGTAGCGCGGGAAGGTTAAATGGTAGGAGGCAAGTTCCGCTTTCCCGTCGCCCCACACCTTCCAGAAGTCGTCGTCAAAAGCGGGAACAGCGTCTTCGTCGAACGCAGGAGCCTCGGCGGTAGCATTGGTGCCGGCAGGTTGTGTCTCGGGACCGCAGCCGAATCCGATCATGATCAGGAAGGTTTCGGCAAGAAGAACTACAGATCTGGCGCTCATACTTTATTCGTTAGATGCAGCTCGGGTGCGCTAGGGCGCAAGCCTCAAGCGCCGGTGGGGGTCAACCCGAATCCTGGACCGCTTGGGAGGATCAACCGGCCGTCGACGACTCGTACCCCTCGAAACGGATCGTTTGAGATAAGCAGATTGCCATCGAGGTCGGCATAGTCGACCAGAGGCGACAAGTGCGCCGCCGCGGTGACCGCCACCGAACTCGAGACCATGCATCCGAGCATCGTCTTCAGCCCCAGCGCCCGCGCCATGTGAATCATGCGGTACGCCTGTCGGACTCCGCCGCATTTGTCGAGTTTGATGTTGACTCCGTCGTAGGCTTCCGCCAAGCGAGGGATGTCGCGGGCGTCGACCACCGCCTCGTCGGCAAAGATCGGAACTTCGAACCGGTCTCGCAGCCAGCGGGTTTCCTCCAGCAGAGCGGCCGGCAGCGGCTGTTCGACCAACTCCACTCCTCGTTTGACCAGCCAGTCGATTTTGCTGGCGGCGGTGTCTTTGTCTTTCCAGCCCTCGTTGGCATCCACGCGCAGGGGCTTATCGGTTACATCTCGGACGGCGTTGATAGTGGATTCATCGGAATCAAGACCGACCTTGATCTTGAGCACGGGGTAAGGGGCGGCTTCCCGCACCTTGCGCCGTGTGGTCTCCGGATCGTCGATGCCGATCGAGAAAGTGGTGAGGGGCGCCGCTGATGGGTCGAGGCCGAAATATCGATACAGGGGAAGTCCAAGCTTCTGGGTAATCCAGTCGAGCATCGCAATATCGACGCCCGACTTGGCGGCGTATTGACCCTCGATGCGCTCGAAGAGAGTATCGAGCAGCCTATCGAACTGCCACGGGTCTCCTCGCCTCAGGAACTCGGCTTCCGCATCGATCGCCTTCTTTGCATCGGAGGCGTTCTCGCGATAACGAGAAATCGGCGCGCCTTCGCCGCGTCCCGTCATACCCTCCCGAATGTAGCGGACATGCAGGGTGTCGCGGGACTCGCTCGACGACATCGTGGTGGTCCAGGTGTGCTTCAGGCGAAGGCGGACAACCTCGGTTTCCACCCGCGCTGCTTCTTCGGAGCGGGCGGGTTGGATTGAAGCCGCGGCGAGGGCGGCCAGCCATTCCCGCCGATTCACTTCTGCTCCTTTTTTGAGCGCCTGCAGCCCACGAGAAGTCCGGACCAGCGCGGCTCATTCAGGCTGCTGACCTGGACCCGCGGCCGCCGAAATGCCGTCGCATGGACGAACTCGTCGCCGCCGACATACATTCCGGTGTGGGTGATTTTCTCGGCGCTTTCGCCGAAAAAGAGCAGGTCCCCGGGAAGCCGGGAGCTGCAGTCGACCGGCTCCAGCTCGTCCCAGGCGGCCTGCATGTGCGCGTCCCGCGGCATGTGGATGCCCATTTGCCGGTACAGCATTTGGGTGAAGCCCGAGCAATCAAAGCCGAAACTCGACGTCCCGCCCCAGAGGTATGGCAAGCCGATGAAGCGACGGGACAAGGCAAGCGTTTCGTCGATGCTGGTGATGCCTTTGTCGAAGCTGATGTCGCCGCGCTGGATCCAGGCCCGGCCTCCATCCGCGAGGCGTACCTCAATCCACCGGCCCTCGGCATCATCAGGCTCCGCGACTACCTCGAGCTGCGACTCGAATGGAAGGGTCAGCAACGGAGGCTGCGTGGTGATGTCCGGCTCGGCGTACAGCTTGGCAAACAGACTTTCGACCCGCGCCACTCGCCCGGAGGAAGCATACGGCGCGCCCTTGATACGGTGAAGCGTCGGCTGCTCGACCCAACCCCGATAGTGGTCTGGGGTCTCGATCTGTACCCAGCCGGATCTTGCTTCGAGCCACGTGACGGTAACTCCATGAATGACTTGCGAGACTACAGGGGCGGTGGGATCCGGAGCCGAGTACATGTTCGCAACCGGCGCCGACACCACCCAACTGGAGGCGGCCAGGGCCGCGACCTGCAGTATCGGTCCCATCGGCTTGATTATACAGGTCAAACACCGGGGAAGGCGCTCTTCCAGCGGCTGAAGGATCGTGGCGGGCTCTAACACCGGCGCACTTCGGCGCCGGTGCTTACTGCACGGTGACCTTGACCGGCTGCTCGATCAGCCGCGGCTGCGGGCCGCCGGTGAGTACCATCAGACTGAAACGTCCTGGCTCCGAATCGGCCGGAATTTTGAAGCGGATGCTTGTCGCTGACTGCTCGACGATTTCCGTCTCCCAATCATTCTGACCATCCGTCAGATAGAGGGCCTTCACGTTGCTCCGATCCAGATTCTCACCCTCGGTGGTCAATTCATCTCCGGCTTGACCGGAATCGGGGGTAACCGATGTCAGACGCGGGAAATCCGCCTGAGCGTCAGCGGGCGCGGGAAGTACGGTGGCCAGCAGCAGTGCCAGGGACATAAACATGAACGAGATATAAGAGCCTTTCATCTGTAACCACCTCCACTGAAATCCTAGTCCTATTCCAAGGCGATTGCAACTCCTTGGAAACCTTGAATGACTGGCTGTATCGCCAGGACGCGTGGCGACTTTGACCGAACGGACCCAATTTCAAGGTGGCCCTTCAATTGCAATGAATGTAGCCACATGGTGACCAGATCCAATGGATCACTGGCGGTTGAATGGCTTGCTGGGAAGAATTTACCCGGTGGCCCAGGAAAAAACTACCCACTGCCCTTCGGAAGGCGGTTCCGCCAGGCCCGTCCAGAAGCTCGATTCACCACTCTCTCTCGTAGCTGCAACTCCGGCACTTGCTGTTTTCTCCCGGCAGGTGACGTTGAGAGGGCGCCTTGCTTGCGACCTTCTTGGGTTGGGGGCGGTGCGTAGTCGCTCTTTGCGCCGCATCGCCTCCATGAATTCCATTTAAGGTTCTCCTAGCGGGTTGATCGTTCCAACTCCTCGGAGAGCAGCGCCGCGCGCTTGGCCAGGCCGAGGGAAGTCACGAGGTCCGAGTCTCGAGCTTCGGCTGCCTGCCGGGCGAATGTGCGAACGCGGTCCAGCATCGTCATTTGCTCTCCGGACAGCGAACGCTGATGGAGCACGGCAACGGTTTGATTGACCTTTAGTAATAAGGCATCAAGCTCGCGGTTATATTCCCAACGTTCCTCTTCGCTCAAGAACCGTGTGAGCCGCGGTACTGTCTGCCTGGTCTCCGGAGGAGGAACTGTCGTCGGTTGGTTTGGCGTCTCTTCGGCGGATTGGGAGGGAAGTGTGGAAGCCGAACGTTGCGGTTTCGACGGAGTCCGGGGGGGAGGCGGCTCCGGAATCGGCTCACCGGCGCTGAGGTCGGGTGGCGTGAGGGGCGATTCAGGAGCCGGCGCTATGTTTGGCGGGGGCGGCAGCGGATCCGCCTTTTTGGTCGCATGATCGTTGTCGTTCGAGTCGCGAGCCTGGGCTTCGGCGGGTCGTTTCACCGGAGGCGCCTCGATGGGCGCGGGAGTATTGGTCCTGCGAGGGCCCCCGAACGGCCAGCATCCGGCACCGGCCAGAGCCAGCGTCAGAATTACCATCGCAAAGCTTCGTCGTGCGCTTCTAGTGCCGGGTGAGAGGAACTGCAATGCCATCTTGCGCTGCCTGGCTCCTTAAGCTGCCGGACTCCTCTGCCGCGGGAACGCGAATTCGGAAAATCGTGCCGACGCCGGGCCGGCTCGAATAATCGATCGTGGCGTTGTGCATATGGACCACTCGAAACGTCATCGCCAATCCGATGCCCGAGCCCCCGTCCTTCGTCGTGAAATACAGATTGAAGATCTTATCCCGGAGTTCTTCCGGGATCCCAGGTCCTTGATCGGCTACCAGCAGGTGGTAATCGTCACCATCTCGATTCAATGATATCGTTAGTTGCCCGCCCCCCGACATCGCCTCGATACCATTCATTACCACGTTCAGCACGGCCTGTTTCAACAAATCGTGGTCAGCCTCCACTACCGCATTCTCGGCATGTTGTTCGAAAGTGACCCTGACGTTTCCTTTGGACGCTTCCGGTCGGACTAGGTCAGCAACTTCGGCCACCAGTGAGGACAGATCAATCGGCGCCAGGTCGAGTTCGACGGGGCGGGTGAAGTCGAGAAACGTCTTGACCACACGGTCCAGGCGCGTGATCTCGCGTTCGATCACCCCGAGTTCAGAGTCGACAGTCGACGTTTCGGCCAGCTTCGCCTTCAGAACTTCCAAATGAAGGGCGATGGCATTGAGCGGGTTCTTAATTTCATGGGCCACTCCGCCGGTGAGGCGGTTGATTGCGGTCAACCGCGTGGAGACGTCGATCTGGCTTTGCAGCTTGCGCCGTGATTCGACGTCCTGGAGCGTAATCAGTGTTCCAAGTTGATGCAGTCCCGGCAGGTTCTCGAGCAGCTCGACCGTGACGAGAAAACGTCCCGGGCCGCCCTCAGGCCGATCGACGAGCGCCGGCCGGTCGCGGAATGGCAGGCGCCGTTCGACAGCCGTATGAATGGCCACGCCAAGCGAGCTGTCTGGAGGAAAAATTTCCGAGAGGGAACGTCC
>CAYLSS010000161.1:0-7431 GCA_964385765.1 uncultured Solibacteraceae bacterium | reverse complement strand
TATTCTATTTGCGCTTACTCGTTTAAGTTAGGCTCCGATCGAACGATGGCGGAAACCACAACTGGCCGGAGGGGTCGGGGTCAGCTTTAGGGAACCGTGGGGCAACCAACCACCTAAAAGGGGTTATGTATATGAAAAAAACTTATCTGTCCGCCCTTGCGGCGGTCTTTGTAGCGTTTGCCATGTGCACGTCGGTCGCGTACGGCCAGATTTCGACAGCCAGCATCGTCGGCACGGTCACCGATCCGCAGGGGGCGGTAATTCCAGGGGCAGAGCTGGTACTGATGAACGTCGCTACCGGCGTCGGAACCCGCACGCAGACCAATGCGACGGGCAATTACAGAATCCAGAACATTCAGGTGGGAACATACACGCTTTCGGCGGTCGCCGACGGCTTCACCACCAAGCAGTTGGAACCCTTCACCTTGACGGTGAATCAGACCGCCACTTTTGACTTCTCCCTGGCGGTCGGCGCGGTGGCCGAGACGGTGACGGTGGAAGCCACCGGCGCGCAGGTCCAGAGCGCCTCTTCAGAGCTGGGTCAAGTCGTGGAAGAGAAGCAGGTCAAGGACCTGCCGCTCAACGGCCGCAACTTCACCCAGATGCTGATGCTGCAACCCGGCGTAGTCATGACGCTCCCGCCGGGCAGCCAGTCGATGTCCAAGACCCGGGCCATCGGCGAAGCGTCGAACCCTTCCGTCAACGGCCAGAATAACCGGGCCAATGTCTTCATGCTGGACGGGGTGGCGAACCTCGAAACATTCGGCAACGCCTACGCGGTTCCGCCGATCGTCGACGCGATTCAGGAGTTTAAGGTGCAATCCCATAACGACTCCGCCGACGTCGGCATGGGCTCGGGCGGCACCGTCAACGTGGTGACCAAGTCCGGCACCAACGAGATACACGGTACCGCATGGTACTTCGGCAAAAACGACGCATTCAACGCCCGCCAGTTCAATCGAACGACGATTGATCCGTTCCGGCAGCACCAGTATGGCGGCACTGTCGGCGGCCCCATCATCAAGAACAAGACCTTCTTCTTCGGCGGCTTCCAGGGCTTTCGCTTCAGCCAACCCGGGGCCAGCTTCTTCAACGTTCCGACCCAGGCAATGCTGAACGGCGACTTCAGTGCCGTCGGGCGAGACATTTTCGATCCGCTGACCACGCGGGAAAATCCGGACACGGGCGCCATGATCCGGGATCCGTTCGCCGGCAACCAGATCCCTGGAGCTCGCATCGACCAGAACATACTCCGATACCTGCAGGTCACCAACCTGCCGTCTCCGACCGTGACCGAGAGGCCGCAGTTCAATGCGGTGGACAACCTGCCTCGAACCATCGCCCAGGAAGAATGGCAGTTCAAGATCAACCACAACTTCAACCAAAACAACATGGCTTGGTTCCGGCTGAGCCAACTAGACCAGCGGGACGACGGATCTGCTGGTAGACCCGGCCTGGTGAGATCGCAGGGAATGGAGGCGATCAACTTCGCGGGGAGTTGGGTGCATATCCTCGATCCCACCTCGACACTGCAAATACAGTTCGGCCGGTCGGTCGTCGAAACTCCTGATTTGCGGGAGTTTGAGGGGTTAGACAACGAACAGGTGGCCGCTGAAACCGGCTTCCCTCGCGAAACCTTCCAGTTTGGTGACGAAGCGCTGTTGACCGGCCTCTCGGCGGCTCGCTATTTTGGCGGCTCCCCGTTCCTGGGCGTCCGCCGTCCGGCCGACAACTGGCAACTAAAAGGCGACTACACGAAGATCTTCGGCAACCACACCATCAAGGCCGGCGGCGATTTTATATCTGCCACCATGCGCCAGACGTTCAAGTCCCACACGGTGACGTTCACGGAGTTCGAGACCGCCGACCTGGCGAACTCCGCCACTACCGGAGACTCCGTTGCCTCCATGCTGCTCAACGTGGCGAATACCTCCTCGCGCCGCAACATACTCGAAACACTGCGGTTCGGCGGGAACCTCGGCTTGTTCATCCAGGATACGTGGAAGGCAACCCAGAAGTTGACCGTTAACCTCGGTTTGCGGTTCGACCATGCCTGGGTTCCCCAATACGGCACCGTGGAGGACGGCAACATCTTCACCGGCAACGCCAACACCGACACCGGACAGTTCGCCATCCTGCAGACGCCGCCTCCGTGCAGCCAGATAGGACGCGCCCCCTGCATCCCGACACCGGACGGCAGCCTGCCTGAGAATGTCATTTCAGTCGACGGTGGGACGCTGATCCCGGGCCGGGGCGCCATGTTCGGTCCCCGGGTCGGCCTCGCCTATCGTCTGACGAACAAGACGGCTCTGCGGGCGTCCGGCGGTATCGTCTATGACACCTGGGCCGGCATCTACCAGAGCTCGCGTGGCATTGGCGGCAACTGGCCCGATGTCTCAGTGACCCGTTTCGGGAATCTGAACAATCCGACTCCCAGTAATCCATTCCCGGGCATCACGGCCCAAGACCCGTCGTTGGGCGCCTCAGCCGTGCCTGCTCCGGATCCGTTCAACGTGCAGTGGTGGTTCGTGGATCCGAACTTCGAGCAAGCCTACTCGATGCAATGGAACTTCGGCGTTCAGCATCAGGTTGCCCAGGCTACGGTCCTCGAGCTGAACTATGTCGGTTCCGGCAGCCGGGACACGTCTCTCGGCGCACAACGCAATACCGCGGTCGTGCCGGGTCCGGGCGACCCGCGCGATCGGATGCGGTTCCCCCACATGCGTCCCACCTTCTTTGAGAAGTCCATCGGCCGCAGCAACTACCACAGCCTGCAATTCGCGCTGAAGCGCAGCTTCAGCAAGGGCCTCTCGATGACCATAGCCTATACCTGGGCCAAGGCGATCGACATTGCCTGTTCGGGCTTTTTCGGGACCGAGGGCTGCGCGGTGCAGAACGAGCACAACCTGGACAACGACCGCAGCGTCTCGGCGTTCGACGTCCCGCACAACCTGGTGGTGAGCTGGGTTTACGAACTGCCGGTCGGCCGCGGCAAGCTGCTGCACGTGGAGAACGGCGTGCTGAACAAGATTGTCGGCGGCTGGCAGTTCAACGGCCTGGTGAACGTGCGCAATGGCCTACCCTACCACGTCACCGTGCCGGGCGACATCGCCAATGTCTTCAACACCGGCACCTTCATGAGAGCCGACCTGGTTGGCGAGCCCGAGCTGTCCAACCCCACCCCGGAGCGCTGGATCAATACCGATGCGTTTGCAGCTCCGGCGCCCTTCACCTTCGGCAACCTCGGGCGCAACACACTGCGCCCGGACAGCGTTGCCCGCTTTGACCTTTCGCTGTTCAAGGACATCCCGATCAAGGAACGCGTCACGGTTCAGCTCCGGTTCGAGGCGTTCAACGCCTTCAATTCCACGAATTTCAACAAGCCCGACTCGAACCTGGCAAGCCCGCGGTTCGGTCTCGTGACCAGCACGCAGGTTCCGCCGCGGCAGTTGCAACTCGGTGGAAAGATCATCTTCTGATCGGAACCTAACGACCCGAAAAACGCGGCCACGGCCCCTTCCCCAAAGGCGGCCGTGGGCGCGCTTTCATTGGGTATGTTCGAAAAAAATGTCGTTTCGCATTGTCATGGTGACGGCCATCGCGCTGCTGTGCGGGTGGCATGCAAGCGCCCAGGACCCGGCCGGGTGCGAGGGGCCGCCGGACTTGCGCGCGGCGATCGCGCAGCAGCCGACCAGCGAGGATTACAACGCCCTCGGCTACTGGTTCATTGGACACGACAAGCTCTCCTGCGCGGTCTTGGCGTTCCGTTCGGCGGTCAAGTTGAACGGCAATTCCGCCCCGGCCCGCTACAACCTCGGAATTGCCTTATCGCAGAGCGGCGACGACGAGAGCGCGGTGACGCATCTGAAAGAGGCCGCCCGGCTGGCGCCCGGCAACCGGGACGCGCACCAGGCCCTCGGCGCGGTTCTGCTGAACCTGGAACGATGGGCGGAGGCGGAAGCGGCGTTCCGGACGGCGCTGAAGATATCGCCCGACTCCCGGTTTGCCCGGCAAGGCCTCGCCCAGGCGCAGGGCGCCCGCGCCCCGGTTGTTGCAGGGAGCTCTTCGTCCTCACCGATCGGCCTGGCCGCCCAGCGGATGCGGGAGGGCAACTTTGCCGGCGCTGTCGAGGCTTTTCGGGAACACCTCCGTACAAAGCCAGACCACGCCGAGGCGCGGTACAACCTCGCCATGGCATTGCTGAAGCTCGGGCGCCGGTCCGAGGCCGTGAAGGAGCTCGAAGAGACGGTCCGCCGGAAGCCGGACTTCACTGTCGCACTGGTGAATCTCGGCGTGCTCTATGAGCAGCAGGGCCGCAGCAGGCAGGCCGAAGAACTCTTCCGCAAGGCCATCCAGAGCGATCCGGAGTACGTGGCGGGATACCTCAATCTCGGCCTGACCCTGGCCCGGCAATCGCGCTTCGCGGAAAGCGAACTGGCGCTTCGCAAGGCCGTTAAGCTCGATCCCGACAACCCGACCATACTCACCGCGTTGGGAATGGCGATGATGCGGCAGCAGCACCTGGATGATGCCTTGCAGGTGCTACGGCGGGTTCTGGAGCTCCAGCCGCAGTCGGCCATGGCGCATCTTAACGTGGGCATCGCGCTCGCCGACCTGAACCGGCAGGGCCAGGCTATCGAGGAATTCGACGAGGCGGTGCGGCTGGAACCCGGCCTGGCCCCGGCTCATTACAATCGCGGCCGGGCGCTCTATGAACTGCACCGCTTTGAACAAGCCAGGGCGGCGCTGGAGAAAGCAACCTCCCTGCAGAAGGACTACGCCCCTGCCCTCAAGATCCTGGGCATGGCCGAAAGCAGTCTGGGGCGGAATGAGAAGGCGGTGAAGCTGCTGGAGCGGTCCATCGCCATCGATTCCTCCGACAGCGGCGCGCATCACGAGCTCGGCAAGGTGCTGCTCGACCTCGGCCGGGAAGAAGAGGGCGCCGAACATCTGAAGATCGCGGTCGATCTCGATCCAGACAACGACCAGGCGGTCTACGCGCTGATGCGCCTGCTGGCCGCTAAAAGGGCTCCGGAGGCCAAGCAGTACAGCCAGCACCTTCGGGATTTGAAGCAGGAAGAGATGGCGGCCACGCAGGCCCGTACCCTCTCCAATTTTGCCCTCGACGCCGCCAAGGAGAAGGACTGGCCCAAGGCCGTCAGCCAGCTCCGCGAGGCCATTGAGGTTTGCGGCGATTGCTACGTCCTGGGTCAGCTTCACAAGAACCTCGGCCTGATCATGGCCCAATCCGGGGACAATGTCGGCGCGGCCAACGAACTCGCCATTGCTCATGACCTGGACCCGGAAGACCGGGATATCGAATATGCTCTTAAGGTTCTGCGCGCCATGACGCCGCAGAGGGCAAGCCCCGGACGGCGTTCCCAGACCGCAGAGAACGGATTGCCATGGCACTGACAAGGTATCTGCTGACAATCACTGCGCTGACCAGTCTCCTGGCTTTCGGCGGATCAACACCCCCTGAGTTTCCGATCGCAGAGGGGCCGTTCGAACCCACCGCCGAATCGCTGCGGCAGTTCGAGTGTCCCGAATGGTTGCGAAGCATAAAGCTGGGCTTCTGGTCCCACTGGGGCCCCCAGGCTCAGCCCGCACAGGGCGACTGGTACGCGCGTGGGATGTACATCCCGGGCCCGAAAGGCCGCGGGCACTACGAGTTTCACGTCAGAAACTACGGCCATCCTTCCCGGTTCGGCTTCAAGGACATCGTCGAGCGCTGGAAGGCCGAGAAGTTCACCGCCGCCTACGCCGACTACCTGATGAGGCTGTACAAGCGCGCCGGAGCCGGCTTCTTCGTCAGCATGGCGCATCATCACGACAACTTCGACATGTGGGACTCCCGCTATCATTCCTGGGACGCGGTAGAGAAGGGCCCGCATAAGAATATTGTGGCTATCTGGGAGAAAGCGGCCCGAAGCAATGGTCTGCGCTTCGGAGTCAGCTCTCACGTGCACAGCAGCCCCGAGTGGTGGAAGGACTCTCACGGGGCGGACAAGACCGGGCCTCAGGCTGGTGTGCCGTACGACGGCGCGGACCCACGGTTTGCGGAGCTCTATCATCCGCGCGACTGGGAATCCGAAGAGTACAACTGGCCGCTGCGCTGGTACCGGCGCGTGAAAGACCTGGTCGACCAGCATCGCCCCGATATCCTCTACTTCGACGGCGGTATTCCGTTCTTCGATACGCACGGCAAGCGCCTGGTGGCTCATTACTACAACCAGAACGCGGCCGGCCACCAGGGGCGCCTCGAGGGCCTGGTGCTGTCCAAGCGGCGCGAGCAGCAGGAGATGGCCGTGTGGGACCTGGAGTTCAGCGTTGTGCTGGATCTGCTGCCCGAACCGTGGGTCTCGGACACGTTCATCGGGCACTGGTTCTGGAACAGCGACTACGAGGACGGAGACATTCCTTTCGGCAGCCCCGATTTCCTCGTCGATTACCTGGTGGACGTCGTCAGCAAGAACGGTACCCTCATGATGGCGGTTCCGCAAAGGGGCGACGGCACGGTGTCCGGCGCGGTTATCGAGTCGCTCGAGGAACTGGCCCAATGGGTCCAGGTGCACGGCGAAGGCATCTTCAATACACGTCCGTGGGAGGTTTACGGGGAGGGCCCGTCCATCGTCCGGCACGGGGTGGAAGAAGACGCGCGGCGAGAGGGCAAGGTTCGGGCCAGCCTGTACAACCTCCGCGGATTCAATGACCAGCACATACGCTTCACCCGGAGCAAGGACGGAGCGGCGCTCTATGCCTTCGTGCTGGGCTGGCCCCATCCTTACGAGTTGGGTTTTCCCCAGGACAATGTCCTGACAATCCGCTCCATCCGGGTTGACCAGGCCGGTCCGGACGCGCGGATCGAGCTGCTCGGTTATGAAAACGAGATCACCTGGGACGTCACCAGCGAAAAGCGGCTGGCCATCGATATGCCTGACCTTGCCCCCCAGGAGCGGCCGTCGCCGTATGCCATCGCCTTCAAGATTACGGGCTTTGACCTTGCCGTGCACCCGGAGCGGTAGTGAGGCGGCGGCATGCTCCGGCAAGATCCTTGTGGAGACAATCTCCTGGCCGAGCATGGCGCCGCCCCACTCGGCTTCCTCCTTGACCTGCCCTCCATTTTGTGTTCGTATATGAAAAAGCAATTTTGCGATTGAAAGTCAATCATGGCTGCCGACATCACCCTCCGAGGCATTACCTGGAACCACAGCCGCGGCTTCACCCCCATGGTGGCTACGGCGCAGCGCTTTTCGGAATTGAACGCCGGGGTGGAGATCACTTGGCAGAAGCGGTCGCTGCAAGCGTTCGCCGACGAGCCCATTGACACACTGGCTGAGACCTACGACCTGCTGGTACTGGACCACCCGTGGGCCGGATGCGCCGCGCGCACCAACGTGATTCTTCCGCTGGACGAACTGCTGCCCGCAA
>CAYLSS010000160.1:0-7482 GCA_964385765.1 uncultured Solibacteraceae bacterium | reverse complement strand
TCTCGGCGTCGGGAGCGTTCGGAAGCCGGCAGAATCTGAAGAACGAGGTAGCGGCCGAACTGTGCGCGCTGTTGGCCTTCTCCGCGATCAAGAACAATGACAAGGTCGGCCTGATCATCTTCACCGATGAGATCGAGCTCTTCATCGCGCCGAAGAAAGGCGCCTCGCACGTGCTCCGTCTCATTCGCGAAGTGCTCGGGTTCCGGCCGCGGCGCACACGGACTGACATCACGGCGGCGCTGGATTTCCTGGGCCGGGTGACCCACCGCCGGGCGGTGGTTTTCCTGGTCTCGGACTTTCTCGCCGAGGGCTACCAGAAGCGCCTGCGGATTGCCGCCCGGCGCCACGACATGATTGCGGTCTCCATTACCGATCCGCGCGAGGAAGCGCTGCCGAACGTCGGCCTGATCGACCTCGAAGACGCCGAAACCGGGGAGATTGTGACGGTTGATACGAGCGATCCCCGCACCCGGCGGAAGTATGAAGCGCTGGCGCGGGAGCGAACGGCGACTCTGCGAAACACGTTTCAGTCCACTGGCGTCGATCACATTAAGGTGATCACGGGCAAAGACCATGTCCGCGATTTGGTCGGGTTTTTCCGGATGAGGGAGCGGCGGCGATGAAGCAGTGGACCATGGCTGTCGTCCTGGCGCTCGGGCTCTTCGGCTGCCGGTCCAGCGATGATTCCAGCGGGATGGTGGCTGTCGAGCAGCGCCATGAAAAAGGCGAGGTGTCCGTCACGCTCCGTGTGGACCGCGAACAAATCACCGTCGCCGACCCGATTAGCGTCACGCTGGAGGTCACCGCACCGGAGGGAGAACGGCTGATCTTTCCCGCGACCGGGGAGAAGCTCGGCGAGTTCACTGTCACTGACACGAGCGAAGCGGGACCGCGTCTGGTGGAAGGCAACAAGGTACAGCTTGGGCGGATCTATGAGCTCGAGCCGTTCCTGCCCGGCGATTACGAGGTGCCGCCGCTGACGGTCGAATTTGGCGAGGATCAAGGAATTGTCACTGATCCGGTCTCGATTTCCGTAGTGTCGGTGTTGCCGGAGGGGGCCGAGGATCCGGAACTCAAGGGGATCGCGGCGCCGGTGGATTTGCCCGGCTCCAGGTGGTGGCTCTACGCCGCAGTCTTTCTGGCGCTGGCTGCCGCCGCGTGGCTTCTTTGGCGGCGGTTCCGCAAGAAGCCGGCACGGGGCGAGCCAACGCCGCTGGCGCACGAGGTCGCGCTGAGAGCGATGAGTGAATTAATGGCCGAGGATCTCATTTCGAAGGGACAGGCGAAACTCTTCTATCTGCGGCTGTCGGCGATTCTTCGTCACTACATCGAGGATCGCTTCGGCCTGCACGCCCCGGAACGAACGACTGAGGAATTTTTGAGGGACCTCCGAGCCGAACGGACCTTCGACGATCGCCAGAAAGGGCTGCTCGAGGAGTTCCTTGTCCATTGCGACATGGTGAAGTTCGCCGGCTACAACCCGTCGCGTGAGGAAATCGAGAGCGCCATCAATACGTGCGGGCAGTTCATCGCCGAAACCAAACCAACTGAGTTGGCGGCAAGGACACCGGAGCCGGTAGGGAGCGGGGATTGACGATGTTCCGCTTCGAATCGCCGTGGATGTTCCTCTTGCTGGCGCTGGCGGCGGTTGCCATCTACCTGCATGCGCGGGGGGCGTCCCGCGGGACGGTGCGTTTTCCGTCGACGGCGGCTGCGCGCAATGCGGGGCGTTCGTGGAGACAGCGTTTGATGGCCCTACCGCTGATTGTCCGGGTGCTTGCGCTGGTGGCGCTGGCGGTCGCGCTGGCGCGCCCGCAGATGGGGACGGAACGGGTGGTCGATGTGAGCCGTGGCGTGGCGATCGAGATGGTGGTTGATCGATCGTCCAGCATGGCGGCGGAGTTCCAGTATCGCGGGCAGCGCGTCAACCGCCTCGACGTCGCGTTGCGGCTCTTCGAGGACTTCGTAAAAGGCCGCGGCGAGCTTTCCGGGCGCCCTTCGGATCTGATTGGTCTGATCATTTTCGCCCGGTATGCCGATACGATTTGCCCGCTGACCCTCGATCACGACGCGCTGGCCGGTTTCCTGCCCACGATCCGGCTTGTCCAGCGGGAGAGCGAGGATGGCACGGCCATCGGGGACGCCGTTGCGCTGGCGGCCGCCCGGCTGCACACCGCCGAAGAGATGCTGTCCCGCCAGACGGGCGGCGCCGGAGAGTACGAGATCAAAAGCAAGGTGATCATCCTGTTGACCGACGGGGAGAACAACGCCGGCGAGCGGTCAGTGAAAGAAGCGGCTGAGCTGGCTGCCGCCTGGGGCATCAAGGTCTACGCGATCGGCATCGGCAGCCAGGGCGAAACAACCATCCGAACGCCGCTGGGCACGTATTCGGTTCCGATGGGCCGAGGCGTCGACACCGACGCTCTTCGCACGTTGGCCGAGACCACCGGCGGCGTATACAGGGTAGCTGACGATGCCCAGGCGCTGGAGTCTGTCTACCAGGAAATCGACCAACTCGAGAAGAGCGAATTCGAATCCACCAGGTTCCTTGACTACCGAGAGATGTTCGTTCCCTTTGCCCTGGCGAGCCTGGCTTTGCTCGGGTTGGCCGTCGCCCTGGACGCCACTGTCTTCCGGAGGCTGCCATGAACGAAGTGAAGCTCCTCGCGATCGAACACCTGTACCTGCTTTGGCTGGTCCCGGTCCTGATCGCGTTCTTCTGGTTTGCGGCCCGAAGGCGAAGGCGGGCGCTAGAGGAATTCGCCGAGTCCGGCCTGCTGCTGCGGTTCAGTGGCTCGGTGCACCAGGCGCGACGGCGCTGGAAGGCGGTGATGATGGTGTCGGCTTTTGCGCTGATCGTGATCGGCCTGGCGAGGCCGGCGTGGAACCCCGTGGAGGAGGAAGTGCAACGGAAAGGGAGGGACGTTGTCTTCCTGCTGGACGTCTCAAAGAGCATGCTGGCCGAGGATCTGGTGCCGAACCGGCTCGAACGGGCGAAGCTGGCCATTCTCGACAGCGTTGAGAGGCTGCAGGGCGATCGAGTTGCGCTGGTGGCGTTCGCCGGCACCGCCGTCGTAAAGTGCCCGCTGACTCATGACTACGGCTTCTTCCGTATGGCTTTGGATGAAGTAACGCCGGAGAGCGTCTCGCGGGGCGGAACCCTGATCGGCGATGCGCTGCGGACGGTAATGGAGCAGGTCTTCGATAACCAGGCGCGCAATTTCCGCGACGTCGTCCTGATCACGGACGGCGAGGACCACGAGAGCTTCCCGCTCGAGGCGGCGAAACAGCTCGGCGAGATGGGTGTTCGCCTGATCGCAATCGGCCTGGGCGACGAGAACCAGGGCCATCGGATTCCGGTCACCGGGGAAGACGGCCGAGTCCGTTTTCTGACTTATGAGGGGCAAGAAGTCTGGTCGAGGCTGGATGCAGACACCCTTCGTAAAATGGTGAATGTGACTCCCGGAGGGCGATATTTGAATGTGGCGACCGGGACGATCGATCTGGGCGAGGTCTACCTGAGGTTGATCGCGAGCGCCGATAAGGCGGAGCTTGGGACCTCAACGCTGACCCGTTACGAGGAGAAGTTTCAGATTCTGCTGACTCTTGCGTTTCTGCTGCTGGTGGTCGAGATGGGCCTCGGGGAGCGGAAACGGACGGCTTTCTGAATACCATGGGGACCAATGTGACGAGACTGATGCTCCTGGCTGCGCTGGTGGCGGGGCCGGCCGTCGCGGACTCGGCGCGTTCGCTGGTGAAGCGCGGCAACGAGGCCTACCAGCGCGAGAACTACGGAGAGGCTCTCGGCGCCTATGAAGCGGCCGCCACCGAGCGCGCGAATTCCCCGCACATCTGGTTCAACAAGGGGAATGCTCTCTATCAGCAGGGACAATATGCCAAGGCCAATGACGCTTACGAACAGGCGGCCATACTCAGTGATGATCCGTCGCTTGAAAGCCGCAGCAAGTTCAACCAGGGGAATGCGGTTTTCCAGCAGGGAATGGAGCAGGCGGAAACGAATCCCGGGGCAGCGATCGAACGCATCGAGCAGAGCGTTCGTTTCTATAAGGACGCTCTGCGGGCCGATGCTTTATTGGATGACGCCCGGCACAACATCGAAGTGGCCCGGCGCGTGATCGAGCAACTGCGGCAGCAGCAACAGCAGCAGCAACAGAACGATCCCGATCAGAAAGAAAACCAGGACGAGAACGATCAGCAACAAGAGCCGCAGAGCAGCGGCGACCAGGACCAGCAGCAGGACGAGCAACAGCAGACCGGCGACCAGGACCAGCAAGAGGCCCAAAAGCAGCAGCCGGATCAACAAGAGCAAGAGCGACAGCAGCAGCAGGCTGAACGCCAGCGGCGGGAGGCGACTGAACAGGCCAAGGACATCCTGGATGAAGAGCGCGAGAATCGCCGCCGCCGACAACTCACTCCGGTGATCGGAATCCGGCCGGTGGAGAAGGACTGGTAGTGATGTCCAAAGCCAACCTGATCGCCAGCGTCATCGTGTTTGCCGTCTGCCTCGGCCTTCTGGCGCCCGCCGCTGCTCAGGACCAGGCCGTCACGGCGCAGGCGGTGGTCGAGAAGCGTCAGGTCTTCGTGGGTGAACCGTTCGTTCTGCAGGTCCGGATCGAGGGCAGTGAAGAGCCGGAGAAGCCGGTTTTCGGTCCAATGGCGGGCTTCAAGGTGGTCGAGTTGGGAGGTTCGCAGAACAGCAGCCAGTCCGTGACTATCGTGAACGGGCGGATGAGCCGGGTGGTGGAGCGCGGCTACATCTTCAACTATCAGCTTGTCGCCGAGCGCCAGGGCGAGTTCACCATCCCTTCGATCACCGTTACGGCGGAAGGGCAGACCGTCCGTACCCAGCCGATCGCGATTCGTGCCGTTCCGCCCCGGGAGCGCAGTGATTTCAAACTGCGGGTTTCGCTCTCCGAATCACGGGTTTACGTCGGCCAATCGCTGGTGATGACGGTTACGATGTACATCCGTCGGAACGTTCAGAATGTATCGTTCAATATTCCGGTTCTCGACGACAGCCGCCTGTCGTTTTCCGATCCGAGGATTCAGGTGGATCCGGACCTGCACGTACAGGTTCCGGTGCAAGGGGAGCAGGTCATCGCCGAGCGCGGACAGGGGACGCTCGACGGCGAACGATACGTCACGGTAAGCTTCCGCAAGATTGTCGTGCCGCGGGGGGGCGGTACGATCGAGTTCCCGCAGTCGACGGTCACCGGCCAGGGGCTGAGGGGCTATGAACGGCGGCAGAGTCCATTCGGCGAGTACTTCGACGAACCATTCTTCAGCAATTTCGGCCGTCACGCGGTATTCGAGAACTTCGTTGTTCCCTCCAACCGGCCGACACTCGAGGTGCTGGAGCTTCCCGCGGCCGGACGGCCGTCCAATTTCAGCGGGCTGATCGGCGACTTCCGAATCGAAGCCGAGGCGTCACCGACCGAAGTCAACGTCGGGGATCCGATCACGATGAAAATCCGCGTCTCCGGGCCCCGATACCTCGAGCACATCGATCTGCCCCCGCTGTCCGAACAGCCGGAACTCGCCAATGACTTCAAGATCCCGACCGAGCAGGCTGCCGGCGTAATCAGCGGGGGCGCGAAGGAGTTCTCGCAGACCGTGCGGGCCCGCCACGCAGGAGTGGATGCGATTCCTCCCATCGAGTTGAGCTACTTCAATCCGCGATCCGGTTCCTACGAGGTGGCGCGCACGGAGCCGATCCCGCTCACGGTCCATGGCACTCGCGTCGTAACGGCGCTGGATGCCGAGGGGCTAGAAGCGCCGGGACCGGCCGGAAGCGAACTCGAGTCGGCCGAAGGCGGCATCGCCTACAACTACGAGGGAGAGTCGGTTTTGGAGCAACAGGCCCATGGTCCGGCGGCCTGGCTTCAGAGTCCGGCATGGTGGATCGGTTTGGGGCTTCCGCCGCTTGTCTTTCTTGGGCTTCTTGGCTTGACGGCATTCGAGCGCTGGCGCGATTCAGATCCGGCGGCGAGGGCAGCAAGGCAGGCGTACCGCCGCGCCGTGCGATCCATCGCCGGGCTGGAAACGGCCGATACCGACGAGTTCTACGCGAGCCTGCTGAACGAGGTCCGGCGGTACCTCGGGGCGAAGCTGGAGCTAGCCGCCGGGGCGCTGACGTTTGCCGATGTCCGCCCGCCGCTCATTCAGCGCGGGGTCGAGGAAAAAACACTCAGCTCGCTGAAATACATCATCGACCGCTGCGAGGCGGGGCGCTACGCCGGGGCGTCATTGGGCTCGGAGTCGCCCGCCGAACTGAAGCAAGCGGCCGCCAGCGTTCTGGAAAAACTGGAGCAGAGGCTGTCATGAGGTGCTGGCTGCTTGTCGGGATGCTGATGGCGGCAATGGTCCCGTCGATTGCGGCGGCGACCGAAGAACTCCAAACGGTTCTCGAGGAGGCCAATCGCCTCTTCCGCGAGGCCAATGAAATCTCGCTGAACGATCCCAGCGCTGCTCATACGCTCTACCAGCGAGCCGCGCTTCGCTACGAGCGGATCATTCGCGAAGGCGGGGTGCGAAATGGGCGGCTCTTCTACAACGCCGGCAACGCCTGGTTTCGCGCCGACGATCTGGGGCGCGCCATCCTCAACTACCGGCGGGCGGAACTCTACATGCCCGGCGATCCGAACCTGCGACAGAACCTCGCCTATGCCCGCAGCAGCCGCCTGGACCGCTTCGAGGAAAAGCAGGAGACCCGCGTGCTGAAAACGCTGCTCTTCTGGCATTACGATCTTCCTTCGAGCGTCCGCTCAATCCTTTTTGCATTCTTTTCGGGCGCTTTCTGGATTGCCGCGGCTCTCCGGCTGCGGCGCCCGAAGTGGGCGCCCGGCGCGCTGTTGCTGATCACCGGGCTTGTGGCCGCACTGCTGCTCGGATCCCTGGTTGTCGAGGCGGCAAACGGCCGCGGCAGCGGTGAGGGCGTGATTCTCGCGCAGCAGGTCACCGCCCGCAAAGGCGACGGGGCATCCTATGAACCCAGCTTCAAGGAGCCGCTGCATGCGGGCACGGAATTCAAGCTGGTCGAGAGCCGCTCGGACTGGTATCAGATCGAGCTGCCCGACGGCCGGCGCTGCTGGATCCCAGCCGATGCAGCGGAACTGCTGGCGGGAATTTAGTCCCGCGCCGCCATGCTAACTTTGTTGGCTGAGAGGGCGTGACTTACGTTCGAGAGCTCCGTTGGGATGAGATCCGTGAAGCTCATTGTTGAGCTACTCCTGTTTGCCGGCACCGCGACGGTGTTTGCGGACGACACTTCATCTCCGATCCGCTTCCGCTATCAAGCGATCAGCTTCACGGTGGACAATTCGGAGTCCGCGCGCAGGCGCGCTCCCGAGACGATGGCCGGTGGAGTGGCGGCGTTCGACTACGACAACGATGGCGATCTCGACATCTACTTCGCCAACGGCGCCGACATCGAGACTCTCGAGAAGTCCGGGCGGAACTACT
>CAYLSS010000159.1:7276-7490 GCA_964385765.1 uncultured Solibacteraceae bacterium | reverse complement strand
CGCCGGTGTTCTTCAACGACGGCCTGTATGAAAACGAAGCGCTTCTCTTCTTTGAAAACGCTATTGTTTGGGTGGACAAGACGACAGCTAAAAAGACGGCGGAGTTTGATTTCGGGATGTCTGCCGAGTCGGGAAATTTTTCAATAGGATATTCGTTATACCGGATCAATAATTCACTATTATTGGAAATTCCGAAAAAGGGAATCATTTATCT
>CAYLSS010000159.1:0-7266 GCA_964385765.1 uncultured Solibacteraceae bacterium | reverse complement strand
ACGTGTTAAACGATAAAACCAGGGCACTCCGATATTTTGAAGAGATTTATTCTACATACGGGCAAGCGAATTACCAAAAATATCCGGCTCTCGGGCTCTATCTTTTAGGACACGACAAAAAAGGCCGCGCCGGCGCTATGCCGGCCGTCGATATCACGGCGTACAAGATTAAGGGCATGAGCTGCACGAACACGTGCGCAACTACTTCTGGCAGCGCAAAGAGGACGGAATCGAAACCGGGGCGGGTCAGGCTCGATGACAATACTGCACTTCGTCACGCTTATGGTCTTCCCCCAGCCGGGCGGTCTGGAGGCATCGCTGCTGCGGATCGCCAAGGGGTTTGCGGCTCAGGGGTTTGGCGTCATCATTTACACGCTCGGACAGCCCGAGGAGCATGCCGGCCCTCACCCGGATCACGAGGGAATCGAAGTCGTCCACCTGGCGGGCGAAAAGCATGCCCTTCAGGAACCCTTCGAGGTCGCCGGCGACCTTCCCGACCGGTTGGTGAAAGCCCACGGCCGCGAGAAGAGCCGCCTTCAGTACCTGGTGCTCGAGAATGCGATCGAACGCCGCATGGCGGCGCACAGCGACGCGCGGCACTTAATTGTCTCGTTCTATGCATCGTCGATGGGGTTTGTCGCTCAACAAGTGGCTGCCAGGCTCGATGTCCCTCACGTTGCCTCGATCCGCGGGCCCGAATACTGCGTGGACTATCGGAGCTCGCAGTATCACGGCATGGTTCGTTTCGTCATCGAGAACGCCGACCTGGTGGTGACGACAAATCGGGAGCAGGCGGAAGTCCTTTCGCGGTTGTTCCGTGTCCGCTGGCCAATGCGAACCATCCACAATGCCACGGAAGCCGGCCCTGACCGTCCGTTTTGGAACCCTCCGTTGTCAAGCCGGATTGAGCTCGTCTGCGATAGTGGATTCTCGGGACGAAAGGCAACGCACCTGCTTCTGCGAGCCGTGACCTCTCTGCTCGATGCCGGCCTGCCCGTCAGACTGACCGTGCTCGGTGGCATTTTCTGGCAGGACAATCAACACTACTGGACCAAAGTACAACGCGAATGTCAGCGGCGCTATCCAGACGGCTTTCACTTTCCCGGGCGCGTTCCCCCCGAGGCGGTGGAGGCTTTTCTCGCCCAATCGCACCTTTACTGTTCGGCCACGCTGGGCGAGGGCTGCTCGCTGAGCCGGTTGCGTGCGTTGACGCTCGGCATGCCCATGGTGACGACGCGATGCGGTGCGCTGCCGGAGGCGACGTCGGATTGCGATCATGTCCGCTTATGCCGCCCCGGAGATTGGGAGGCGCTGGCAGCCGAACTCGAGCTCATGGTGCAGCGGCTCAGGGAGGAGTCGGTCCACCCGGACCGCCAGCAGGTTGCCGCCTGGCGAGAGCATTTTTCGCCGCCGCGAGAGCGGGGCGACTGGGCGGCCGCGATTCGGGAGGCTCTCAGACGGTAATGGCCATGTTGAAAGAAGTGGTGAAGGTTCCCCGCAAGGCTCGGTTTCTCGCCAGGCGGGCCTGGCAGGTGAAGCGGTTCCTGCGGAGCCGCATCACGGTGGAGCAGGCCATCGCCCTCATCGCTCGCGGCGTGGCCGAGCGGAATGATCGTTTCCTCCGCAAGTTAGAACACGCCGTCTACGAAAATGCCCGAAGCCCCTATCGGAAGCTGCTTCAAGCGGCCGGCTGCGAACTCGGCGATGTCCGAAAGCTAGTGGATCAGTCCGGTCTGGAAAGCACGCTTCGGAAACTGGCCGACGCCGGTGTGTATCTGACCTTCGAGGAATACCGGTGTTGGACACCGACGGTGCGCAGCGGCCGGACCTTTGAATTCGAACCCGAGAACCTCGACGACCCCAGACTCCATCCGCAAGTGATCGGTAGAACCGGCGGGTCCCGTGGGAAGCCGGGCCGAACGACCTGGGCGTTCAGCCTGGTGGATCAATGGGCCCCCCACTACGCGGTGTTCTTCGCCGCCAACGGTTGTGTCGATGTGCCACTCGTTTTCTGGACCCCCGGTCATGCAGAGGCCGCCGAACCCATGCTCTCCTGTGTGAAGTTCGGCCAGCAGCCGCTCCACTGGTTTATCTGTCAGGATCCCACCGGTTCGACGGATCGTGTCTACGCCATGTGCAAGCTGTTGATTGACCGGCGCGCGGGGCGACTCCCCAGCCCGGAACGGACTCCATACGCAAGACCCCAGCCGGTGCTCGACTGTATTGTTGCGTTGTTGGCGCGCGGAAAAGGCGCCTGCCTCAGCACGACGCCGAGTTCGGCGGTCAAGCTGAGCCAACTGGCCCTTTCCCAAGGAACCCGGCTCGATGGATTGACCTGCCTGCTGGGCGCCGAACCTCTTACCCCGGCGCGCCGTGAAACGATCGAGTCTTCCGGAGCGAAGGCGGCTCCCCTGTATGGTTCGAGCGAGGCGATCTGGGTAGGAGGACACTGCGGTCACGCCGAACACGACGACGAGGTTCACGTGCTCGCGGATGGCTACGCGGTGATTGCAGGGAAAACTGACGACGAGATGGATGGCGGAAGCCCCCTGCTCTTCACCTCCTTTTCGCCGCTCACTTCGAAGATCCTCCTGAATACCGATATCGGTGACCGCGGGATGCTCGGCGAGCGTTCTTGCGATTGCGTGTACGGCCGGATGGGATGCCGGCGCACGATCCACATGATCCGCAGCTCGGACAAGATCACCGAATTCGGTGTCACGTTCCAGGTTCCGGACGTCTTTCGGGTGCTCGAAGAAGCGCTGCCGCGGCGCCTAGGCGGCCGAACGGGAGATTACCAGCTCATTGAGGAGCGGAATAGGGCGGGCCTCCCCAAATACACAATCCGCGTACATCCGAACGTAACCGGCGTTGAAGGTGACACGGTGAAAGAGGCGTTCCTGTCTGAATTGGCGGCAGTTCGTTCTTACTACGGTTTCATGGCCGAAATCTGGCGCAAGGAAGGAATCGTTCACACGGAGCGCGGAGTGCCGTTGGCCAGCCGGCGCGGCAAGGTGCTGCCATTTCACCGCAGCTCTGGAAGTTCCTTCACGTTCCAGTAGATAAGGGAATTTGTAAGCTATAATTGGTTATCTTTGGGCTCAGGAGGAGAACCCATGCTCACAGCGGACAAGGCCTTGCGTACGCTGGTTATAGGCATCGACGCGATGGAGTGGACCCTGGTGAACCGGTGGTCTTCCGAGGGTAAGCTTCCCAACCTCGCTCGCATGATGAACGCCGGCGCCTACGGAGTGCTTCGCACGACAGCGGAGTTTCTTCCCGATACCGCCTGGACGTCAATGCTTTGCGGGGCCAATCCGGGAAAACTGGGGAAGTACTTCTATCTGCAGTATGACCAGGAAACAGGCCGACCGCGCTACGTGCCGGACACCGCCATTCGCATGACTCCGGTCTGGGATCTTCTTGGTCGCGCGGGCAAGCGGGTGGTGGTGGCGGACATGCCGCACCTGCCGGTTTCCCGCGAGCCGAACGTCACCCACCTCCTGAATTGGGGCGCCCATGACCAGCCGACTTCGGCTGAGTCGAATCCGCCCGCCCTCCTGGACGAGGTGCTCGCGCGGTTCGGACGGCACCCCGTCGGCGACTGTGAGACATTCAACCAGGACCCGGACACCCGCCGCCGCCTGGCGCGCCTGATTGTCGAGGGAACCGAACGCCAGGGAGAGCTGTTTCGCTGGCTGATGCAGGAGAAGCCCTGGGACGTCTATATGTGCTGCTTTTCCGGCGCCCACTGCGCCGGTCATCAATTCTGGGCCCAGATGGACCCGGCACATCCCGAACATGAGCAGGCTGATCCGGCGTTGCGCAGCACGATGATAGAGACCTACCAGGCCATTGATCGCGAAATTGGCAAACTGGTGGAGGAGGCGGGTCCCGATGTGCCCGCCATCGCGATCGCCGGCCACGGGATGCTCGGCTTGTATCACGCCAGTTGGAGTGTAAATGAGCTGCTCGACCTTTTGGGATATGGTGAAGCCGGCAAGGTTCCGCGGCGGAGTTCCGCGCCGAAGACCGCCAGGGTGAACCCGTGGCGCCTGCTCAAGATGACAATGCCGTCGTCGTTGCAGTATGCGATCAAAAAGAAGCTCCCCCAATGGGCGCAGGAAGAACTGATTGTCCGCTGGTACGCTGGCGGGTTGCGGATGCAGGGCCGCCGCGCCATGTGTGTCCCGAACAATGAGTCATCCGCGATGATTCGGATCAATCTCAAGGGGCGCGACCGAAACGGGCTTGTCGAGCCGGGTGACGAGTATCGCCGCGTGTGTGAGGACATCCGCGATTCGCTCCTTTCTCTGACTGATCCGAAAACCGGCCGGCGCGTTGTGCGCAAGATCAGCTACGTTCAGGAGGAGTATCCGGGTCCGCACTCGGACATGCTCCCCGACCTCGGTGTTGCCTGGGATCATTCATTCCCATGGGAGTCAGTCGAGTCGTCCCGAGTCGGAACGCTCCGCATCCGAAAGATGGATGCCCGCTCGGGTTCTCACAGCCACTACGGGTTTATGGTCGTGCACGGCCCCGGCGTGGCCCCCGGGGAGAAACTAAAGGGTTATTCGACTTACGACCTCGCCCCAACGCTGCTTGCCCGTAACAACGTGCCGATCCCCGAAGAGCTCGATGGCGCGCCTCTGCCTGTTCTGGCGGCCGGCAAATTCCTTTAGTAAGTCCGATGATGAGAGATGTAGCGGCATTTGTTCTGATTGTTCTATTTGTCATTGGCCTGCAATTCGAAGCCGGCGCGTATGACTCCGAGTTAGGAAACCATGGCGATGAGCCGTCTCACTTAGTGAGCGGACTCATGGTTCGGGAGTATCTTCTCGCACCTGGGGCGATGTCTCCTATCAAGTTCGCTGAAAACTACTATCTGCACTATCCCAAGGTTGCGATCGGGAACTGGCCGCCGATGTTCTATCTGGGCGAGGCGGTGTGGGCGCTGGTTATCCCTCCTTCTCGAGCGTCAATCATGATTCTTATGGCGCTGATCACGGCGCTTCTCGCCTTCACGCTCTACCGGATGGCTCAACCGGAGTTTGGTTGGGTTGCCGCGGTTGGCCTTGGTTTGCTCCTGGTCGCGTTTCCGCCCGTTCAGCACCAGAGCTCCCACGTTTTGACGGACAACGCCTGCGCGCTCCTGTCTCTGGGGGCTGCGTTGGTTTTTTGCCGGTATCTGGGTTCCCCCACTGTCGCCAATGGAATATTGTGGGGAGCCGGCGCCTGCCTGGCGATTCTCACCAAGGGGAACGGACTTGCACTGGCTTATCTCCCTCCTTTGGCGATCCTGCTGACCCGCCGTTTCGACCTGCTGCGCCGGTGGTCGCTGTGGCTGTCGGCGGCGCTGGTCGCAGTGGTTTGTGGTCCCTGGTATTGGTGGACCTTTCCCATGGCGCACTCTGCCTGGCAGGAGGACTGGGGATTCCTGAGTCCGGCCGTACACAGATTCGGCGCAACACTTGGCGCCGGCTTGTTGCCCTTTCTCCTCGTAGGATTGGGAACTCGAGTGTTTCGGCCGCTGCGCCGGGAAGGCGCTCCCCGGTTCTGGGCGGTGATGGCGGCGCTGTTGATTGGATGGATCTTGTTTCACAGCTTCTTCGTACCGGGAGGTGGGGAACGGAAGGTGATTGGCGCGCTCGCACCCGGCTTGATGTTTGTCGCCGCGGGCATCCGCTACGTCGGTCGGGTAGCGCCGCTCGGCCAGTTCGGAGAGACAGCCCGGGTCGCGCTTGTCGCTGCCGCTGCCGCTGGCATCTTCTTCGTTATGGACTTCGAAGTTCCAACTTCACCCGGCCGGGGGCATTCCGAACTCGCGGAAATGATCGTGTCCGATGCTTCGCTCGATGGGGCGGCGGTCCTCGTGAGTTCGACCGGATTGGGGGAAGGCGCGCTAATTGCCGAAGTAGCACTGCGCCAGCCGAGTCCTCGGCACTACATCTTGCGCGCCTCGAAGATGCTCTCCGACTCGGACTGGTACGGAATGGACTATCGTCCCCGGTTCGATTCGGTGGCGTCGCTGAGAGAGGCTTTGGCGGCGATTCCGGTTTCGTTGCTGGTGCTCGATACCGAGGAATGGCGGGAGATGCCTCCACATCACCAGCAGTTGATGGAGTTGACCGCCGCGTATCCCCGTGAGTGGCGTCGCGTGAAAGCCTGCACTCGCCCGGGCGGTAGCCTGATCGCCGTCTATCGATGCGCCACCGGCCCGCGGCGCGTCCAGGGCGAAATTAGCGTCGATGTGTCACGGACCCTCGGCCGGGAGATCGCGCGATGAAGCACAATGTGCGTCGGATACCGCCTGCTCAAGAGAATCTGAGCGTCTCACGTCATTCGGCGGTTGGACGGAATTCGATCTCCCGGACTTCGGTATACGGTGAGCGGGCGGTACGAAGGCGAACCTGGTGTCGCCCGGGCTCGAGATCCGCCGGCAGCCGGGAATTGGTCTGCCATTCTCTTTCTCCCAGGTGACTGATCACCAGGATCTCCAATTCCATCCCATCCAACTCCACCCGGACATTCTCCTTGCGAACATCTGCCTCATCGGTCAGGAAACGGCAGCAGAGGTGCTCTGTTCTGTATCCGTGAAAGACCGGTGTGCGGCCGGCGCAGTTCTCCACCGCGACCCAGGCGGGGGGCGGGCGGTCAGCCTGAGCCGGATCAACGAACTCCACCGAGGCGGCGCGGCTCCGTTGATCTCCAGCGACGACTTCGATCGGGAAAGCATGCGAGAAGCCGCTGTCCACGGTGCGCAGGCGAACTTCGTGGGGTCCCTCCTCGAGGCCCGGTGGAGCGGTGAGGTCGGCCTGCCACTCTCCGTCGCGGATCGGCGTCAGCGTCAGGCAAGGGACGCCGAAACCGTCGACTTCGACCCGCAGCTTGTCTTTGGTTAGATCACTCTTCGAGCGAAAGTAGAGGGAGATGTACTCGTCCTTATTCGGGTGGAAAACACCTGTCTGGGTCCGGTTATTGACGGCCGAACAGAGCCACGGAGCATCGGTTGTGGGGTTGTCGGGCGGAGGTTCCCATCGACGGTAGCAGGTCACGCCCGCCCGCCGGTCATCGACATATTCGAGTTTCACCCGCGCGAAACCCGCTGCCCGGCACATGGCCAGCAGCGCCTTGACAGTGGGCCCGAACCAGTTGTCGACCTGGCCGCCCAACTCGTCGACCTCGTAAAACTCGAGCGTACAGGCACCACTGGGCGCCGCACCGTGGTCAGTGACAAAGGACTCGACAAAAGCCGCTTCCCTGGTG
>CAYLSS010000158.1:2843-7516 GCA_964385765.1 uncultured Solibacteraceae bacterium | reverse complement strand
GCCGACATTCGAGCCGAAGCAGGCATGCCGTCGGTTCGTAAATGCATGCTGTGCCATGCAAAGATCGCCCCCGATAAGCCGGGTGTCCAGAGGGTGAAGGAGTACTCGGACAGCAATCACGAGATCCCGTGGGTCCGGGTCTACGGCTTCGCTCGTTCGGCGCATGTGAAGTTCCGGCACGCTCCGCACGCCAGGGCCGGCGTGGCGTGCAAGACATGCCACGGCGAGGTGGAGCAAATGACAGTGGTTCAGCCGGTGGTGAAGCACAACATGGGAACCTGCCTGAGTTGCCATCGCCGGGAGGGTGCAAGCGAAGACTGTGCCGCCTGCCATTATTGAGCCTTGCGGCGATAGGCCGGGGAGAGATTGATGGATCGACGAAGCTTCTTCAAAGTCATCGGGACGGCCTCTGGCGGCGCTGTCACGGGAGCCTGCGGCAACCAGGCGCGGGAAGTCATCCCGCTGCTGGTTCCAGAGAAGCAGATCATCCCGGGCGCGGAGCAGTGGCGGCCCGGCGTCTGCCGCGAGTGCGGCGCGGGCTGCGGGATCATCTTTCGAATGATGGAGGCCGAACGCGAGATCGAGTCCGGCGACCAGAGGGTTCGCAGGCGAATTGCGGCCATCAAGAAGGTGGAAGGCAATCCGCTGGATCCTGTGAGCGGGGGGCGGCTGTGTGCTCGGGGCCAGGCCGGCGTGCAACGTCTCTACCATCCTGACCGTCTGCGCGGGCCGATGAAGCGGTCAGGCGAGAAGGGGACAGCCGCGTTCGAGGAGATTAGCTGGGAGAAGGCCATTGAGGAAGTCACCGCTCTTGTTCGGGACGTGAGCGATCCGGCGCGCGTGCTCTTCCTGACACGGCCCCATGCCGGCCGTCGTTCCAACGCCATCGCCTCGTTTTTGAAGGGGATCAACGCACCGCCGGCAGCCACCGCCGGGCTGTTGGACTTCGCCATCGAACACCGGGCGGCCGAGTATCTGTTTGGGTGGAGTGGACCGCCCGTCTTCGAGATTCAGGAAGCGGATTTCGTGCTCGGCATCGGCGCGGATTTTCTCGGCGGTTGGATGTCGCCGGTCTTCTATTCCCGCCGCTATGGCCAAATGCGGCAGGGAAGACCGGCCACTAGAGGCCGGCTGTTCCACGCCGAGTCGCGATTGTCGTTGACCGCCGGCGCCGCCGACCGCTGGCTTCCCGTGAAGCCCGGCGGCGAGCAGGCGTTCGCACTGGCCATCGGACATTCGCTCGTGCAAGATGGGCTCTCATCCGGCGGATCGGAAGCCCTTCAAAGGGCGTTCGCGTCGGTCGACCTCCCCTACGCCGCCCGCGTCTGCGGCCTGGCCGAAGAGGAGCTGCGGCGCGTGGCGCGTGAACTGGGAGAATCCGAGGCGCCCGTCGTGGTCGGGGGCGCCTCCATTACTCACGCCAACTCCTTCGCCGCCGTCGTGACGGCCAATGCACTCAACCTGCTGCTGGACAACATCGGAAAAAGAGTCATGCCCCCGGCGTCCAGCCCGATTGACGGGTACGCCGCCACTCGCCCGATTGGGGGCGCGTCCGGGGACAGGCTGCGGTCCGCCGAGTTGATCCTCCTGGATGGCGTGAACCCGGCCTATACGCGACCGGATGCCGCCGCCGCCCTGCGTGATGCGCCGTCAGTAGTGAGCTTCTCCACAATTCTCGATGACAGTTCCGTCTTCGCGGACCTGATCCTGCCGGATCATGATTCGCTGGAGTCGGCCGAGGTTGTGGTTCCGATGGTATCTCCTGTGCCGGCGCTAACCGGCGGACCCGCGTGGGTGCGGCCGCTCCATAACACGCGCGCGCTCGAATCGGTACTGGCCGCGGTCGCCGAGGCATTGGAGACGCCGGTGAAGATTGACAGCCCCGAGGAGGCCTTTCGCCGTGTTCCGGCAGCGGCGTCCGAGGATCCCGAGGAAGTCGCCGCCTACAGCGTGCGCGCCGGCGGATGGTGGGGTGAGCGGGAATCCGTCCCGGCGGCGTTGCGCGACGCTTCCCTGCCCCCGCTGGGCGATCCGGACTATCGCGGTGATGCCGGGACGTATCCGCTGCACTTCCAGGCCTATCCGTCCGTGCAGTTCGGCGATGGAAGCGGCGCGGCGTTGCCCTGGATGCAGGAGCTGCCGGACCCCGTATCGAGCGCCATGTGGGGTTTGCCCGTGGAGATTGATCCAGCAACGGCGGCTGGCCTAGGTGTTCGCAATGGCGATGCCGTCACAGTGGTCTCTCCACATGGGCGCCTCGATGCTCCGGCCTATGTCCATCCGGCCGCCATTCCCGGCGTGGTCAGCATGGCCATCGGGCAGGGACACCGGCATCTCGGCCGGTATGCATCGGAACGAGGGGCCAATCCACTGTCGCTCGTCGGCCAGACTTTCGAAGAGAAATCCGGCGCGCTCGTCTATGGAGCAACCCGAGTGCGGTTGGAGAAGGCAGCCCGGGCCGCCCGACTGGTGCAGTTCGCAACGGTCGACCGCGAACCGGATATCCCGCGCCGCTGAAGCTGGAAGGAGATCACGAATAGTGACGTCAGAGAACAAACCGCAATGGGGAATGGTGATTGACGAGGATCGCTGTACCGGCTGCAGCGCCTGCGTCGCCGCTTGCCATGCCGAAAACAACCTTCCATTGTCCGACGAGGATGCGGCGGCGAAAGGGCGGGCCTTCCACTGGATCCGGATCGATCGCTACTACGAAGGCGAATTCCCCGATATCAAGGTGAAATACAAGCCCGTGCTGTGCCAGCAGTGCGATGAAGCTCCCTGCGAGCCCGTCTGCCCGGTCTACGCCACCTACCAGAACGCCGAGGGCCTCAATGTGCAGGTGTACAACCGCTGTGTGGGCACCCGCTACTGTGCTAACAACTGTCCCTACACCGTTCGTTTCTTCAATTGGTTCGAGCCGCAGTGGCCGGAGTTTTTGAATCTGCAACTGAATCCCGACGTTTCTCTGCGTCCGGGCGGCGTCATGGAAAAATGCACCTTCTGCGTCCAGCGTATTCAACGGGCCAGTCTGGAAGCCGCCGAAGAAGAACGTCCGCTGCGCGATGGCGACGTGACCCCCGCCTGCGTGCAATCCTGCCCGGCTGAAGCCATGACGTTCGGCGATCTCGCCGATCCGGGCAGCAAGGTCTCCAGGCTCGCACACAACGGCAGATCGACCCAGTTGCTCGGCGAACTGGGAACGAAGCCGCGGGTCTTCTACCTCAAGCGGGCCGGGTGATGACATGGCGACCTTAGCGCAAACCACCCCTCGAGAAGACCTGGAGCAGGACCTCTGGCGGCCGCTCTCCGGCGTCAGCCTCCGCTATCTGCTGGTAGTGCTCGCGCTGGGCATGGTGATCGCCGGCGCCGCCTACGCCTGGGGCTACCAGCTATTCAACGGAATCGGAGTCGCTGGCATCCGGCGTCCCGGCTATTGGGGCTTCTACATCGTTAATTTCGTCTTTTGGATCGGTATCTCGCACGCCGGGACCCTGATCTCCGCGATTCTGCGGCTGACGGACGCCGGTTGGCGTAAGCCAATCACCCGGGCCGCGGAGGCCATCACCGTCTTCGCTCTGATGATCGGCGGCATGTTTCCGCTCATTCACCTTGGCCGCGCATGGATCTTCTATTGGCTTATTCCGTATCCGAACCAGCGAATGCTGTGGCCGAACTTCCGGTCTCCCCTGTTGTGGGACGTGACTGCGATCTTCACTTACATGAGCGCCAGCGTGATCTACCTGTACCTGCCCCTCATACCGGACCTCGCCAGGCTCGGCGAGCGTTCCGACAACCGGTGGCTCCGTCCGGTTTACCGGCTTCTCTCCCTGGGCTGGGTCGGCAGCGACCGGCAGTGGCACGCCCTCGAGTGCGCCATGAAGCTCATGGCGGTGGTGGTCCTGGCTGTCGCCGTATCCGTCCACACGATTGTTTCGTGGGACTTCGCCATGTCCGGCGTGCCCATGTGGCACAGCACCATCTTCGGACCCTACTTCGTCGCGGGCGCCATCTTTAGCGGAATAGCGGCGTTGGTCCTGGCCATGGCCGCGCTGCGGCGCTTTCTGGGCTTCGAACGGTACCTTCGGCCCTTGCACTTCGATAACCTAGGCAAGTTGCTGTTGTTGATGAGCATCGTCTGGGCCTATTTCACCGTCGCCGAGCATCTCACCATTTGGTACGGGAACCACCCGGCGGAATATGCGGTCCTTCACAGCCGCATTTACGGCGAGTACGCTCCCTACTTCTGGAGCATGGTAGTGCTGAACTTCGCCATTCCGCTGGTGCTGCTCGGCATCCGCAGGCTGCGCACGATTCGCACCATTGCGATCTGCGGATTTACTGTCGTCATCGGGATGTGGCTGGAGCGATACCTGATTGTTGTCAACACGCTCTCGCGGCCCCACTTGCCTTCCGCATGGGGTGCCTACACCCCCACCTGGGTCGAAATTGTCATCACCGCCGGAACGTTTGCCGGTATGGTGGTGCTGTATCTGATCTTTTCGAAGCTGGTTCCGGTGATCGCCGTCTGGGAGTACGAAGAAGATGTGGCTTAACGCGTCCTTTGCAAGCGCGGAATCCGTGCAAGCGGCTGTGTCGAAGTTGCGGGCGGCTGGCTTCCAGGACGACGCCATGGAACTTTATTCCACCGAGCCCCTGGAGCTTTCCGCGGGATT
>CAYLSS010000158.1:0-2833 GCA_964385765.1 uncultured Solibacteraceae bacterium | reverse complement strand
AGCCGGATGTCGCTGATCGCTGTCGCGGCGGCGATTCTAAACGGCGGGCTGGCTACCGGCCTCATCTACTTCACCCAACACGACTACGCCCTGACCACCGGAGGAATGCCGCTGTTCTCACCCTGGGCCACCGGGGTCATCTCGTACGAACTCACAATGGCCGGCGCGGTGGCGGGCATCGTGCTCGCTTTTGTTTGGGAGGCACGCCTGCTGTGGCGAATGGGCGGACGGCCCGTTCCAAAGCTTCGCGGCGATTCGATTGTCCTCCAGGTTCGGTGTCCGGACGAACGTGCCGGCGAGATCGCGGGTCGTCTGTCCGAGAGTGGAGCCGCCGACATCGCTCGTCACGGGGAGCGGCGATGATGCGATTCGGTTTCGCCCTGTTGTTAACCATCCTGCTGGCCGGCATAAGCCTCGCCGGCGAGCGGAAAGCGCCGCCCTGGGAAAAGCCTCTCGAGGAGGGGCGCGATCTCTATCGAGAGAACTGCGTGGTCTGCCATGAAATCAACAAACCAGAGGCTGGCAAAAAGCCCGGCCCCAGCCTATTCCGGTTCTTCCAGAACGACAAGACGCCGCTAACCAATGTGCCGCCGTCGGTGCGGTTTATCACCCTAAAGATCAAGTTCGGCGGCAACATCATGCCTGCCTTCGGCAATTATCTGGACGATCGGGAGATCGCGCTGATTCTGGATTATATCCGCAGTAAGCACTGACGGCGTGGATCTCGCCGTCGTTCCGTGGATACGGCAGCAAGACCTTTCGTCGCCGCCCTTGCTGGTTCGTCCGGCTTAGTAACCCATCGCCCGTAGCGCTCGGCCGTAGAAGTCACGGCTTCCGAAGTTTCCCGACTTCAAGACCACGGGGAACTGGAACCGCCCGAGCGATTCGCACAGCGGGACGCCGGGCTCGATGCTGCGTCCAACTCGCAGGGCCCCCAGGCCGAGGCCGCGGCAAAGAGCGCCCGATGTTTCTCCCCCCGCCGCGATCAGGCCGCCGGTGGGCACATCCTCGAGAATCGCGCATGTCAGCTTCGCCAACTCCCGCGTGAGCGTGAGTCCGAGGTCGCCGGCTGACATCCCGCGTGCCGCGGCCCACTCCTGCACAGTCCGCACTTCTTCAGGCGCTGCCGACGTCGTGAGCAGGCAATGCCGGCCGGCGCTCAGCTCGGCTGCGGCCTCGCGGACCATCTGCTCTGTCGACACCTCGCCGGACGCCAGTTTCTTGGCATCCAGCCACAACACCCGCCGCCCGCCGGCCGCGAACCAGGCATTCTGCCCGCACGTGGCTACCGAACAGCTCCCCGCCACCAGCAGGCAGCCCGCTATTGGCCTCTCCCGAACGCCGTCCGACGCCGATCCGCGGTCCTCGAGCCAGCCGCGGTTGCGCCAGACGCCCGGCAGGCCGATTCCGGGAGCCGACCCGCCGCTGATCAGCCGAAGGTCCGCCGCCGCCTCGCAGACGGCATTTACGTGACCATCCGCCAGGCAGTCGGTGATGACGATCTCGACGCCGTCCACCCGCAATTGGTCCATCCTCCGTCGGATGGCCGCAACTCCCTGCTCAATAACCGAATAACTCAGCAGCCCGACCGTGCGCTCCGTCTGGCGGCCGAGGAAGTCGACGAGGTTCGGGTTCGTCATCGGCGTCAGCGGGTGGCTGCGCATCGGCGAATCAGAAAGTAACTGCCCATGCACGAAGTGATAGCCCATGTAAGTCGTGCGGCCATTCACCGGCAAAGCCGGAAGCGCGATCGTGAATTTCTCCCCAAGCTCGTCCATGGCCGCGTCAATCGTCGACCCGATATTGCCGCGTTCGGTCGAGTCGAATGTACTGCAGTACTTGATCGCGTATGTGCACGGTCTGAACGGCGCGACCAGGCGTATCGCTCTGCGTGTCCGGTCATAGGCTTCCCGCGGATCGATCATGCGAGTCCCCTCGGCGAGGACCACCGCCTGGCAGCCGCGACTCCATTCACACACGTGCTGCGCTTTTGGCAGATCGATGATCAGCAATGTCTCGACCCCGCGCTCCGCCAGCATGCCGGCCAGGTCGGTGGCCCCCGTGTCGTCGTCGGCGATACCCGCAAAAATCAGTTTGCTCATCTGCTTAGTTACCCAAACCGTTTCTTCAACTCCGCGACATCAGCGGCTGTGAGCGCTCGCCCTTTCCCGCCCAGAATGAAGAAGAGCTTTGCCTGCTCCTCCAGTTCCTCGGCAAGGGCGACCGCGCCGGCCAGATCGCTCTCGAAAGCAATCGGACCATGGTTCCGCAGCAGCAGCGCCTTCGCCGACCCTGCCCGCGCCTGGACCTCGGCCGCCAGCCGCGGATCGCCCGGCGGCAGGTACGGCACAACCGGCAGGCGCCCCACGCGCATCGCGTAGTACGGCGTCAGCGCCGGCAGGGCGTCGTCCATATCGAGCCCTTGCAAACACGACACCGCGACCGCGTAGGTCGAGTGCAAGTGCACAACCGCGCCGGCATCCGGCCGTGCGCGGTAGATCGCCAGATGGAAATGCGCCTCCTTGCTGGGCCTGGCTCCTTCAACCGATGTGCCGTCCATCCGTATCTTCGCCAGCTTGGAATCGGTAACGGTCTCGAAGGAGCTTCCCGTCGGTGTTACCAGAACCTCGTCGCCCAGCCTCGCGCTGAGATTTCCGGACGTACCGAATGCATAGCCGCGCGCGAAAAGTGACCGGGCGGCGGCGATTATCCGCCGGCGAAGCTGGCTTTCATCCATACTTGCCAAAGTAATGTGCCTTCCCGCCGTCCTCAAGCCGGTTTCGCCGCCGGCCCGCTGATCCCGTTCATGACCGACGCGAGTCTGAACGAGCGG
>CAYLSS010000157.1:0-7534 GCA_964385765.1 uncultured Solibacteraceae bacterium | reverse complement strand
GAATGCCTGCGCATCGGCGCCGGTCTTGGCCATCCGGTCGGCGAGGACGAGATCGGCGAAATCACGGTAGCCGAGCAACTCGGCCTTGGCCCGTCGCAACTCCAGAACGCGCTCGAGATGGCCCTGCTTATCGTAGTCGCCGGAGGCCGCCCGGGTATTGTAAGCCCGGTAGAATCGCTCGCGGATGGCGCCATCGTCGAGGTACGTCATGACCGCCAGATAACTGGGGCCCTGGAGAGTGAGGCGCCAGCCATCCCGATCTTTCGCCCGGGCGCTCTCGCGCGCCATCTCGGGCGCGCTGGAAGGCAGCCCGGCAAGTTCCGATTCATTGGTGGTCACGAATTCGAAGGCGTTGGTCGAGTCCAGCGTGTTCTCGGCAAACCTGGTTGTGAGATTCGCCAACTCGACATCGATTTGCTCGAGGCGATCCTTGCCGGCGCGGTCAAGATCAGCGCCATGGCGCCGAAACTCGTCGACAGTGCGCTCGAGGAAACGGCGCCGGACGCCGGACAGCGAAGCCGCCTCTTCGGTTTCGGCGAAGGCCCGCAATCCTTTCCACAGATCCTCATCGAGAGGAATTCCCGCGTAGAAGGCGCTGACAGAGGGCTGCACCGCGTTATAGACACGGCGCAATTCCGGGGTTGTGGCCACTGACTCGAGGTGGCGGACGATGCCCATGGCGTAGTCAAGCCGTTCGGTTAAGCGGTCCAGAACGCCCAGGGTATCGTCGAACGTACGAGGGTGGTCGTTGGAGCCCAGGTTTTACAGTCCGCGGCGGGATTCGTCCAGCAGTTCGGAGATCGCCGGTTCGACGTGCTTGGGGCGGATTCTGTCAAAGGGAATCTGAAACCGGATGCCGATAAGCGGATTGTTCTCAGCGGTGTTGGTCATTGGTCAGCGAATTTCTCCATTAGCGAATCGGTGAGCTCGCGCGAACGGTTGGTCGCCGTCTCGATGGCGGAGATCAACATAGCTCGTAGTCCATGGCGTTCCAGCTCATGAATGGCTGAGATAGTCACTCCGCCCGGGGTTGTGACCCGGTCCTTGAGGATGGCCGGGTGCAGCGCGGTCTCACGAACCAGCTTGGCGGCGCCAAGGACAGTCTGCTCGGCGAGGCGGGTCGAGACTTGGTGGGATAGGCCCATTTTGAGGCCGCCGGCGATCAGCGCCTCGATCACCATGTAGATATAGGCCGGTCCGCTGCCTGACAATGCGGTGACAGCGTGCATGAGGTCCTCGTCGACACTGCAAACCACACCGGCCGAACGGAAGACGGTCTCGACAAACTGGCGCTGTTCGCCGGTGGCGACGTCGTTGGCGGCGAGTCCGGTCGCCCCCTCGTCGACGACCACGGGAATATTGGGCATCGCGCGAAAGACCGGCATCTTCCTGCCGACTTGCTTCTCGATTAGGGCGATGGGAACCGCGGCGGCGACGGAGATCAGGATCTGATCCGCGCGCAGGACATCGCGCAGATCCTGGAGCACGAACGCAACGGTGGGCGGCTTAACGGCGACGATGATGACCTCCGCTTCCTGAACGGGTTCGCGGTTGCCGGTGGTCACCACATTGATTCCGTACTTCTCGCGGATCTCCTCGGCACGGACCGGCGAGAATTCGGTCGCGGTGAGGTGCTCGCGGTCGGCGACGCCGGAGGAGAGCATCCCGCCAATCAGCGCTCCTCCGATATTGCCGGCGCCGATCACTACAATCTTCTTCATGGCAGACATAAACCGCCATTTTACGCTGGATTACATCGGGCGGCTCACGGGGGAGGATTGCCTGGGCGGTGGATTCCCGCCGTCAAAACAACGGTAGTTGCTTCAAGTCAATGTTCTCGGCGAGCGTAGCGTCCGGATGCTCGTGGCCTATTACCAGCAGTGCCTCCTGTGCCGGGGCGGCGCGCTGGTCCACGAGGTTCATGATGTCGCCTTGATGTTCGCCGACAATCGCCGGGTGCGGTTCGCGGGTGGAGTCGCGCACGTTTGCCGTATGCCAGTGATAGCACCGCGCCAGCCCGGTTGAAGCGTTCATGCCTGCTGCGCCACCGCCCACCCGCCGTCCGCGCTGGCGACAAAGGTGTGCAGGTAGAGCTGGGACGGAAGACCGGCCACTCCGGAGCACTTCATCGATCCAGATTCTCTATTCAACCGTACACGGCATCCGTTTCCGCAGGCTGCCCGCCATCTGTCTTCATCCTCTCCGCTTGATGTAGAATCTTCAGCACGGGAGGGGTGCCCTATGACATACAGAGAATGGACACGCCGGCAGTTTGTCGCTACCGGCTCGACGGCCGCCGCGCTGATCACTGCTATCCAACCCTTGTCGGCCGCGGTTTTCACTGCTGCCGAACGCGAGATCCTCGTGGCCGCTATGGACGAGATCATTCCGGCCGCCGACGGAATGCCCGCGGCGAGCCAGGTCGGCTGTTTCACATACCTCGAAAGCATCGTCCCCGAGATCGAGGGGCTCGCGGATGAGTTCCATGCATTGCTCACACGCCTGAGAAATGCGAATCCACCTCTCGTGCGGACGCTGCGCTCCTTGGAACAGGAAGAGCCGGAACTGTTCGCCACATTCCGCGACTACGTCTATGAGGCTTACTACACGCGGGCTGAAGTCTGGGATCACATCGGCTACACGCCTTACCTGACGCACCAGCGGGGCCCCGAGATGAAGCCCTTCGACGCTTCAGTGCTGGATCGCGTCCGCCGGCTCGAAAGACTCTATGTGGAGGTGGATTGATGGCCGGCGAAACCGTCGACGTCCTCGTGATCGGCTCCGGGGCAGCCGGCGCAGCGGTCGCAAAGCGCCTTGCCGATCGCGGTGTCAATGTCCTGTGTCTCGAGCAGGGCGACTGGATCAAAGCCGGCGAGTATCCATCCACCCGTCTTGACTGGGAAATTCAGCTCCGCCGCGGCCCGTTTCACTTCAGCCCGAATGTTCGCAAGCGTCCGGAGGACTACCCGGTCATTTCGCGCGGGACGCATCCGCCCGACGTTCTGATGTTCAATGCTGTTGGCGGAAGCACCATCCATTGGACCGGACATTTTCCCCGCTTCCACCCATCCGATTTCCGTGTGAAGACACTGGACGGCGTCGCCGACGACTGGCCTCTCGGCTACACGGACCTCGAACCTTACTATGATGACAACGATCGCGAGATGGGCATCAGTGGTCTCGCGGGCGATCCGGCCAATCCCCCTCGCGGCCCCCGTCCCACGCCTCCGCTGCCCCTCGGCGTGCTCGGCGAGACGATCGGCCGCGGCTTCGACAAGCTCGGCTGGCACTGGTGGGCCTCCGACAACGCCATCATCTCCCGCGACTACCAGGGCCGTCCCGCGTGCGACCTTCACGGCAAATGCATGTTTGGCTGCCCGATCGGATCCAAGGCCTCGACCGACGCCAACTATTGGCCCAAGGCGCTCGCCCAGGGAGCCAGAATCAAAACTCGAGCTCGCGTCCGGGAAATCACTGTCGACAAGCAGGGCCGCGCGACTGGTGCGCTCTATTACGACCGCGACGGCAAGGTCCACCAACAGAATGCCCGCGTGGTTGTCGTGTGCGGCAACGGCGTCGGCACGCCACGCCTGCTGCTCAACTCGAACTCCGGTCTTTTCCCCGACGGTCTGGCGAACTCCTCGGGCCTGGTCGGCAAGAACTTCATGGTCCACCCGTTCCGCTTCCTGGAAGGTATTTTCGAAGCGCCCATGAACGGCCATCTGGGCCCGTTTGGGATCGCCGCCTTCAGCCAGCAGTTCTACGAAACCGATCTCGATCGCGGCTTCGTTCGCGGTTACATGTTCCAGCTCGAGCGTTCCTGGGGGCCACTTCACCACGCATGGGGTGGATTCTCCAATCGGCCGGTACCGTGGGGCGCCGGCCACCATCGCGCTTTCCGGCGCTACTTTCCTCACGTCGTCCGCGTTACCGTTCTCGGCGAGGACCTGCCCGAAGCGCAGAATCGCGTCGACCTGGATCCGAACGCCACGGACTCGAACGGAATCCCCGCCCCGCGCGTTACTTACGGATACAGCGAAAACAGCCTCCGTATGCTCGAGCACGCGCGCCTCCGTGCCACCGAAGCGCTCGAGGCCGCCGGGGCCATCGAGGTCCGGGACAGCGGTGTCATCCAACCGGCATTCCACCTCCTCGGTACCGCCCGAATGGGAAATGATCCCAAGCGCTCCGTTGTCACCGCCTGGAACCAGACGCACGACGTGAAGAATCTCTTCGTCGTCGACGGAAGTTGCTTCACAACCGGCGCCGCCGTCAATCCGACTTCCACAATCGGCGCTCTTGCTCTTCGGTGCGCTGATGGAATCTGGAGCCGGCGGGAAGAATGGAGGATCTGAATATGGTGCTGGGCAAGAAACACGGGAATGGGATAGGCATCAAGGTCGGCGGATCGCCTAGAATTCGGTCGTTCTCGAACCATCGGCATCGAATAAAACGGTACGGGCGCCGTCCCGAAGCCGCGAGCCGCCCGTGTCCCGTAAGGCCGGCGGTTTGACCAGCTACCATCGGGCGCGGCTCATCTTTCCCGGGCCGGCTGGGCTTTCGCATCCAGGCCGCCAGCCGGTCAACCGGGCAACGGCCCGGAATCCGAGAGCAGGCAGATTGTCTCCCGCGGCACGCAGCGCCTTACAATGGAAACGGTGCCGAAAGCGGCCACAGGCTGGGAAGCGAAACGCCTACACATGGTGGAGGTCCAGCTCAAGCGGCGCGGGATCCATGATCCGCGAGTCCTAAGGGTGATGGCCGAGGTACCGCGCGAACTGTTCATCCCGCCATCGGAACGCTCCCGGGCCTACAATGACGAACCAGTCGGAATCGGCCACCGGCAGACCATTTCGCAACCCTATATGACCGCACTTATGGCTGAGTGTCTCGAGCTGAGCGGCGCAGAGAAGGTGCTCGAAGTCGGCGGGGGGTGCGGCTATCACGCGGCGGTTCTGGCCTCGCTGTCGGCGAAGGTGGTCTCGGTCGAGATCGTACCCGAGCTGGTCGCCGATTCGCGCCGGAATCTGGAGGCGACCGGCTTTGGGGACAGGGTTGTGGTGATCAACGGCGACGGATCCATTGGCTATCCGCCCCTGGCCCCGTACAACGCGATCTCGGTGGCGGCGGCAGCGCCCGATGTGCCCGGGTCGCTGATCGATCAGCTCGCCGACCCCGGCCGGGCCGTGATTCCGGTCGGCTCCATGGACGAGCAGGAATTGCTGCTGATTCGAAAGCAGGATCGAAAGATTACGTCGCACGTCGCGACGCGATGCCGCTTCGTTCCATTGCGCGGCGGAGAAGGATGGGAGGTCCAGTGAAACTAAGGACAGCCAAGGGCAAGCTCAAGATCGAGCACCGCATCATCCGCGGCGTGCGGGAGTTCCTGGAACTGCTCGTCAATCGAAACACCGCGATTCGCTCGGTGATTCCAGGCGTTATCCGGAAGGTGCGCGATGCGCGCGGACCGGTCGAAGTCCGGGTCACCATTCCCACGGCCAACGGCTGGAAAGCCATCGCGCTCGCCGCGGGCCAGCGCCAGGAACTCTTTATCAGCACCACCCTCGATAAGAGTTCGCTCGAGCGGGTGATTCAAGAAACGCTGCAAGAACTCAAGTAAAATCGGGGCGGGCCGGAACAGCAGGGGCCGGCGAGGTGGGGGGAAGCGAAGAAAAGGCGGAACAGCGCTGTCAGGACAGGTTCGAAACACTCTTCCGCCTTGTTGATCTCCGCGCTACTCGATATCCGTCAAGCCCGGGCTACACCCTGACCCGGTCGGGAACCAATTCGCCGACCGACTCGACAATGTGGTTGGGCCGAAACGGGTAATTGTCGAGCGAAGACGGGGTGGTGGATCCCGTGAGGACCAGGATACTCTCGAATCCAAGGTCGGTGGCGCCACGGATGTCGGTATCCATCGTGTCGCCGATCATGATGACCTGGTCTGTGCTCAGGCCGATGCGCTTCCGGGCCGCCCTCATCATGAACGGATTCGGCTTGCCAACATGGTAAGCCTTCTTGCCCGTGGCCGCTTCGAGCAACGCAACGATAGCGCCACAGCCGGGCCTGGGACCGGAATCGGTCGGGCACCAAGTGTCGGCATTGGTGGAAATAAGGCCAGCTCCATTGGCAACCAGCCTGTGCGCCACTTCTACCATCTCGAAGTTCAGAGTTCGGCCTTCGCCAACGACCACGAAATCCGGAGACTCCCGGCTGATGGCATAGTGCACGTCGTTGAGCGCGCTTAGCAGACCGCCCTCGCCGATGACATAAGCGGTCCCGTCAGGACGCTGCTTGTGAACAAACTCCGCTGTTGCATGCGCCGAGGTGTAAACATGCTCGACAGTCGTGTCAATATCGAACTTCCTGAGCTTCACGACAACGTCGCGCGGAGTATAAGTCGAGTTATTAGTGAGAAACAGGTATGGAGTTCCGCTTTCCTGCAGGAACCGGATGAACTCAGCGGCGCCTGGAATGGCTGCCGCGCCCCTGTAGATCACTCCATCCATGTCTATCAAATACCCACGATTGGTTTTCATGTGTGAACGAGGTCCTCCGTCCTCATCGAAGTCAGTGAAATACCTATACGCTTACCACCCAGCGGCGCGGCGTTCATGCCGCGATCAACGATTTGGTGGATGCGCTGCGAGCCGGTCGTGGGCCGCAAATCGGAAAGTGGCCGCAAATAAATCTCGCCGCCAGATATGGCTACATTGTGGCGGATAACAGTTGCGGCTTCATGAACGTTGCATTCGGCTCTGGTGAAATCTCCTCCCGCCGTCTCGAATCCCGTGTCCCAGGGTCAGATTCACGGCGGCATCCAACTTCCGTGGTCGGAGACAATGATAGTTCCTCAGTCCAGTGTATCCCAGCACAAAGCCAATCGGAAGCCCGATAGCCCGATATTTTTGATTGGGTCGGACAAGAGACTCTTCCAGCGACAATCACGGATTAGCAGTACTAGGACCAGGGCCGCAGTCGGTCCGCAAGTTGCTGATCAGCAGTCAAATCCGCTTCCGATTGGGATTTGGTACTGGTTGACCCAAAAAACACGTTACAAGCGCTGCCAGGGAGGTTACACTGGAGACGTTGCCCGGTAGCTCAATCTCGGTGGTAGTGCCTGTGTACAACAGCGCGGGCTACTTGCGCCAGAGTCTTGCGGCGCTGGCCGAATCGACCGTGAAGCCCCTGGAGATCCTGATTGTCGATGATGGATCGACCGACGAAACACCGGATGTGGCCCGCGAGTTCGGCGCAGAGTTATTGCGGATGGAGCCCCGGGGCGGCCCCTCGAAGGCGCGCAACCATGGCGCTCGCAGCGCCCGCGGCGACATCGTACTGTTTCTCGACGCGGATGTCTGCGTGCATCCGGACACAATCGCGCGGGTGGCGTATTGGTTCGAGGACGACCCCGAACTGGACGCGCTGTTCGGGTCTTATGACGAGAAGCCCGGCTCGAGAGACTTTCTGTCGCAGTACCGGAACCTCATGCACGCGTTTGTGCATCAGAAAGCGCGGCAGCACGCCACCACTT
>CAYLSS010000156.1:0-7543 GCA_964385765.1 uncultured Solibacteraceae bacterium | reverse complement strand
TCAACAGTCCCAACCCGGCCGCCGACCATATGTTCAGCCGCGCGCCCCGCTCGATCAATAACTCGCCCGCCTCCCGGCTACCCATGTTCGCGGCCCATTCAAGCGGCGTCATGCCCCAGGTAGATTCCGCTTCGAGGTCGGCGCCGGCCTCGATGAGCAGCGCCACGACGTGCTTGTGATTCTTCTCGGCGGCCACGTGCAGCGGCGTGATGTCATGGTCTCCTTTTGCCGAAGCAAGCGCCGGCTCGGCCGCCAACAACTCCCGCAAGCGGCTCAGGTCTCCTTCCTCAACCGTCCGCAGCATATCTCTTATCTGCACTTCCATTCCTTCTCCCACTCCCTCGTCCTTGATCTTATCCGAGATCACGGCCGGCGCGTTCAGAGCCCGCGCGTTCAGAGTATGATGGATGGGTCCGATGGAGCCTCATCGACCGACCACACCCGAGGAGCTGGCAGCCGTGTTGGGCGAGACTGCCGGCGCAAAGCGCCCCATGGATCTGGGCGGCGCCTTCACCAAGCGGCGGCTGCGGCCGAATCCAGATAACGGCGCTGTGCGGATTTCGACCGCGGCTTTGAACGGTATCGTCGAATACGAACCCCGCGACCTGACCGTCAGCGTGCGCGCCGGCATGCAGTTCGCCGAACTCGTCCGCACGCTCTCCAACGATGGCCTGATGCTGCCACTCGACCCGCCTTTCTTCGACCGCGCCACCGTCGGCGGCGTGGTGGCCGCGAATACGGCCGGCCCGCGCCGGCGCCTCTACGGCAGCGCGCGCGACCAGGTGATCGGGATCGGCTTTGCTACCGTGGAAGGCAAGCTCGTAAACACCGGCGGCATGGTGGTAAAGAACGCAGCCGGCTTCGAGATGGGCAAGCTCCTGATCGGATCCATGGGCACGCTGGCCGCAATGCACACGGTCAACTTTCGCCTCGCTCCACAAACCCCGTCCACGTGTTCCTTCGTGATTGTTGGAGATTCTCTCGGCGACGCCATGGTCGCAAGGGACCGGGTGCTGCGCGGCGTCCTTCAGCCCGCGGCCATCGATCTCTTGAATCCAGCGGCCGCCTCCCGCGTGGGACTCGACGGTTACTCCCTCGTCGTCCAGGCCGGCGGGAACAAGGGTGTCATCGGCCGCTACCGCCAGGAGCTTCCCTCGGCGCGGGCCTTGGACGGCGACGATGAGACGCGGCTCTGGGAGCGTATCCGGGAGTTCACGCCAGCCTTCCTGGGCGAGCACCCGCGCGGTGCGATGGTCCGGGTCTCGTCGACCGTCTCGGGCATCCAGGACGCGCTGGCCGCCGTCCCGGGACCGGCGCTGGCGCGCGCGGGAACCGGCACCGTCTACGCCGGCTTCGATGACTGCGACGACGCCTGCCGCTGGGCCGCCGAAGCCGCCGGAAAGGACATCAGGGCTGTTGTCGAGTATGTCCCGGCTACCGGATGCAGCGGCGACCGTTGGCCCCTGATCGGCTCTGATTTTGCCATCATGGAAAGAATCAAGCAGATGTTCGATCCGCATCGTCTGCTCAATCGGGGGGCGCTTTATGGCCGTCTGTGAACAACCGCTGCGCATCATCGACAAGCCGTCGCAGGTCGATCTCGACCATTGCGTTCACTGCGGGCTCTGTCTGAACGCCTGCCCCACCTATCGCGAACTGGGCGTCGAGATGGACTCCCCGCGCGGCCGCGTCTACCAGATGGTCAAGGTAGCTCAGGGCGAACTCGCAATCGGCCCCTCCTACATCGAGCACATCGACCTTTGCCTGGCATGCCGCGCCTGCGAATCGGCCTGTCCTTCCGGCGTGAAATACGGGCGCCTGGTCGAGGCGGCCCGGGCCGAAATCGAATCGGAAACAACGCGCCCGTTTCTTGAACGCCTGGTGCGCGACTTCGTCTTCGGCCGATTGCTCGCCTCTCCCCTCCTGCTGCGCGTTGCCGGCTTCAAGATGTGGCTCTACCAGAAATCGGGACTGCAGTCGCTGGTGCGCGCCTCGGGTCTCCTCAAGCTGATGAAGCTCGATCAGGTGGAGCGGCTGGCGCCGCAGGCCGAGTTCCCGTCTTTCTTCCGCCACTACGGCAAGACCTTCCCGGCTGAAGGCGCGAGGCGACACCGGGTCGCCATGCTCGGCGGCTGCATCGCGAACGTAACCTTCGCCCGGCTCAACGAGGCGACCATCCGGGTTCTACGGAAGAACGGCTGCGAGGCCGTGGTCCCGAATGACCAAACCTGCTGCGGCGCGCTGCACATACACGCCGGCCGCGCCGAAGAAGGCCGCCGCCTCGCCCGCCGCAACATCGACGCCCTCCTCGCCGGCGACTACGACGCCATCATCACGAACGCCGCCGGCTGCGGCTCCACCCTCAAGGAGTACGACCACCTCCTCGCCGCCGATCCTGCCTACGCCGAGAAGGCGCGCCGGTTCGTTGCCCGGGTCAAGGACGTCAACGAGTTCCTCGCATCCATCGAGTTGAATCGGAATCTGGGACCGGTGCCGGCAACCGTCACTTACCAGGACTCCTGCCACCTGGCGCACGGCCAGCAGGTGCGTACTCCTCCCCGACAGTTGCTTGCGGCCGTTCCGGAACTCGAGTTCAAGGAAATGGCGCTCTCGGACATGTGCTGCGGCAGCGCGGGCATTTACAACGTTGTCCAGAACGAGATGGCGATGGCGCTCCTCGAGCGGAAGATGGAAAACGTCAACCGGACCGGCGCCGATCGCGTGGTGACCGCCAATCCGGGCTGCCTGCTCCAGCTCAAGGCCGGCGTCGAGCTGCACGGCCATGGGCAGCAAGTGATGCACGTCGTCGAAGTGCTCGACGAGTCCTACCGAAACGCCCCGCGTCATTAGAGCCGTGACCGAAGGGAGTTGTTTCCGCCACGTCAAGCTCGATTCAAAGCCCGATCGCGAAAACCGCTTCCGGCCCTCGCGGCTCCAGTCTTAACTAGGCAAGGCCCCTCCGATCGAAGAGAGTTTCTAGTTAGTGCTTGTGCTCGGGATAGTACTTCGCCAGCGCCTGAATGCTCGCCCGCAGCTCCTTCACGTTCCCGTCCGCATTCTGTTTGGCCTTCATGGACGCCACAATCACCGCGTGGTGCTTCGCCAGACGCTCGGCGTAGTCTTCCTGTTCGGCCTTCACACGCTGGGTGAGGAAGTAGTCGCTGATGGTGTCAATGATCTTCTGGGCGTGCGCCTCTTTGTTCATCACCCACCGGACCAACTGGTTCTTGGACTGCGGATCGGTCTTCGCGGCCAACTCCGCGATTAACGCAGCCGACTTCTCCACCGTGGCGGCGTCTTCGAGCATGGACTGCACCCGGGCGTGGTCGTCATAGATCCCGCACGGGATCTGGCAGTGAGCGTAGGCGGGCACCGTGAGCGCCACGTTGGCTCCGATTGCCATGACGGCGATCAACAACATCGCTTTGCAGAAGCTTTTCATCGTGTTCCCTCGCTGTCTTAGTTGAATCACACTGGCGGCCATGCGCCGACCAATGACGATACGTAAACAACGTGATTCCCAGAACGCCAGTGTGGGTGTCACGTTCCCATCAACGTACCATACCCGCCGGTACCCTTCTTGCGATCAATCTACGCCCGGCGCGTCCCCAGAGATATGATCACTCCATGCCACTTGTGGCGGCTCGCGGCTTTCGCGGCGGCCGTTCCACTGGATAGTGCTCGTGCTCTTCCTTCGTTCCATCTTTACCGAACCTCGCTGGATGGCCCTCTGGGCCGCCATGCTCGGCTTCATGCTCGACGCAATGGACGTGATGTTCTACGTCTTTGCGCTGCAGGCGATCCGTGCTGAATTCGGACTCACGAATGCCCAGGCGGGCCTGGTCGCATCGGCAACCCTGGTCGCCTCGGCGGCGGGCGGAATCCTCGCCGGGTTCGCCTCGGATCGCATCGGCCGGCGACGGACGCTCATCTACACCGTCCTCATCTACTCCCTGGCCTCCGGTGGAGCGTCCACTTCACAAGGGCTCGTCCACCTGCTCTTCTGGCGGGCGCTGGTCGGAATCGGTCTCGGCGGCGAATGGTCCGCCGGCGCTGTCCTGGTCGCCGAGAGCTGGCCGGCAGAGCACCGCGCCAAGGCGATCGGCTTCATGCAGTCCGGCTGGGCGTGGGGCTACATGCTGGCCGCCGCCATCAGCGCCCTCATCCTGCCGCGCTTCGGCTGGCGTGTCTTATTCCTGATCGGGGTGATGCCCGCCCTGCTCACCGTGCTGATCCGCCGAAAAGTGGTCGAGCCGGAAATCTGGCGCCGCTCCGACAGCCGCGCTTCACCGGCCGACTTGTTCCGCCCGCCGCTGGGACGAACTACCCTCCTGGCCACATCGCTTGCCACCGCCGTGTTGTTCGCCTACTGGGGGCTCTTCACCTGGCTTCCGGGATTCCTCTCGGCAACAACCGCGGAAGGCGGCGCGGGACTCAGCATCGTCCGCACCAGCGGGTGGGTCATGGCCATGCAAGTCGGCGCTCTGGCCGGCTACCTCGCATTCGGCTTTATGGCCGACCGAATCGGCCGCCGGCCCGCGTTCCTGATCTACGTCGTCGGAGCGGCCCTCATCACACCCATCTACGGCAGTCTCCCGCGCTGGGCCGGAGTCGGCGCGGAAACCGGCCTGCTATTGTTGAGTCCGTTCATCGGCTTCTTCGGTACCGGCTACTTCTCGCTTTTCGGAGCGCTGCTTGCCGAGTTGTTCCCGACCGCTATTCGCGGCTTCGGCCAGGGTTTCTGCTACAACTTCGGCCGGGCCCTGAGTGCTCTGGCGCCTTTCGCCGTCGGCGCGCTCGCCGACCGCAGCGGCCTCGGAGCGGCGCTGTTGCTGAACTCCGGCTTCTTCCTGCTCGCGGCCGTGCTGATATTCACTCTGCCTGAAACCCGCCGGAAAGAACTAGAGACAGGCTAGCATCTGCCGTTCCTCACGTCTCATTCGAGGCGCCGCACCAACCATTGAGATATTGGGCTACACCCTCTCCAGCTTCCCCGCCCTCGCCATCTCTGCAAACGCCTCCAGTGACCGCTCGATGCCCACCTCCAGCGGCGTCAATGGCAGACCCGAAAACGTTTCCTGAATGGCGCGATCATCCAGATCATAGATGAACAGCGCTGGTTCGGCATCTTCCGCCGTGCCCAGGTCAACGGCATCGGCCATACCCATTCCGCAGGCCACCGCGGCGATCGTATCCAGGAACTGCATCGTCCGCAACGTCCGGCCGCGAATATTGAAAACGCCGAAACCGGAGAAGGGTTCGAGGGCGGCCGCGGCAAAGTGAGCACCGACGTCCCCGACGTAGTGGTAGTTCTCGCGTCCCACGTACGGCATCCGGAAGGGAATCCGTTCGCCGCGGACATAACCGGCGGCAACGCTCTTCATCGCCTGCGTCGGCGCGGCCGTCTTGCCGAGGTCCCGGCCCTTCCCATAGGTCGTGTTGAGGCGCAGGCAGACGGTCGGGATTCCGGTCTTTCTGTGAAAAAGCCGTGACAGATGCTCGCCGGCGACCTTCCAAACGCCATAAAGGTTTGGCGGAGCCAGCGGTTCGGATTCACTCACCGTGGGTCCGGGATAAAGTGACCGCGCCCCATAGACCCCGGCCGAACTGGCAAACACCAAGCGCTGGCAGCGATGGCCCGATTCAGCGAGCGCGTCGAGCAGACGCAGCGTTCCACCTACATTGACCTCCATTCCGCGCCAAGGGTGTGCATCGCAATCGGGAGTCTGAAGCGCGCCCAGGTGGATGACATGGGTCGGCTCGACCTCGCGGACCAGGCTACGAACGGTATCTTCATCCGAAACGTCACCGGTAACGAAACGCAGGCGGGCATCAAGATCCTCGCCGAACCAGAGTTGCAGCCGGGCGGGATTGCCGGAACGTGAAGCGATCACGATCTCGTCGGCTTTGCGGCCGCCCAGCGACCATGCCGCAGCCGCTCCGATGCAGCCCGTGCCGCCGGTAATCAGAACGCGCGTCATGACGGGTTAACCTCGAGGATGGCCTTCGGGACCGTCGCATGGATCGAATCCGAAAAAGCGTCGAGCACGTTGTCGAACGGATAGATCCGGGCGTAGTAGTCCACCGGGAAGACGCCGCCGTGCAGCAGGCGCTGCGCGGTTTCGAAGTCGTCGCGGCCCGAACCCATAACGCCGGTCATGGTGAGCCCTCCGCGAGTGAAGGTGGTGGCGGCAAAGGGAACATCGGCGCCATAGGTGGCGATCACACAGATGGTCCCCTCGGTCCGAACAGCGAGCGGTGCGGCCCCGAGCGCGGCGGGCGCTCCGGAACATTCGATCAGGACATCGACGGTTCCGTTGTCGAGCGGATCGCCGAAGCGGTCGCCGCCGGCATCGGTGATGCCCGCGGCCAGTTGATCGGCGAGGGGCTCCTTCGCGCTGACGACAATCGGAATCATGCCGCGCCCGGCGGCCGCCTTCAGCCGGATATCGCGGTCATGCTCGAGTCCGGTGATGGCCACGCGGGCGCCCGCCGCGCGCGCCAGTTCCGCGGCCATGAGCCCTATAATCCCGCAGCCGGTAACCACCACGTCCATGCCCGGCTTGATCTCGCAGCGCGAATAGATCGCCTGCGCGACAACCGACATCGGCTCGATCACTGCACCCTGCATGGGCGCCACGCCCTCGCGCAGGCGCACCATACGGTCCGCCTCGAAAACCACCCGGCCGGCTATCGCGCCGTCGCGGTGGAAGCCCAGAATGCGTTTCTTGCGGCAGTAGTTCCAGCGACCCTGGCGACATCCGCGGCACCGCAGATCGCGGCAGCCCCGCTGCGGGATCGCCGTCACCAGATCGCCGAACTCGAATCCACCCCAGCCTTCCGTTCTCGGGCCGAACCCGATGATACGGCCCGCGAACTCGTGGCCGATGGTCCGCGGGCGCTCGACCCACGAGAAATTCGATGCGCCGAGGCTGGCGTGGACGTCCGAGCCGCAAACCCCCACATACAGAGGTTCGACAACAACTTCACCTTGGTCGGGTTCGGCCAGCGGAACCTCTTCCACGGCCAGATTGCGGGTCACCGCCTGGCTCTCATCACGCGGATCGATCGGCTCACTGCCGTTGAGACGAAGCGCTTGGACAGTTTGAGGCACATACCAGGGTAATACTGCCGGAGCCGCTCCGGGCAACCGCCCTAATTCAGCTTCAGCCGTCCCTGTTTCTTCCACTCGCCGCGCGTGAAGTCCGGACACTTGACCGGACGGCTCCGGTCCGCGACGGACTGCTCGGTGAGCGGAGACAGCGCGCTGCTGGTTACCGAATCATAGACGTCCCAATCTGGAATGCGGCCCTCGCGCAGAGCGTTCACGAGGCGATGCCACTCAATCGGGGTTCGCCGGGTGCGGCTCCCATGGCCGCGAAGCGCCTTCCGCGGCGGCGGATCATAGTCGCGCTCGACAGGGTGTTCGTGCTTCTCGAGCCACGGACCGGCAGGCTCCCATGTGTGCGCCCGCGGGCTGATGCCTTCGAGATAGATCCTGGAGTTCGATGTCGGGCGGTACCGGTCGCCGTAATAGACGCCT
>CAYLSS010000155.1:3251-7555 GCA_964385765.1 uncultured Solibacteraceae bacterium | reverse complement strand
GGACGTCTACGGCGACGGGCACAGCGAGCGACTGGTCGCGCGCCTGCTGCGGGAACGTTCCGAGGAGATTCGGATCGCGACGAAAGCGGGCCGGCGGCTCGACCCGCACACCGCCGACGGGTACAACGCTAAAAACCTACGCGAGTTCGCGGCCCGCAGCCTGAAGAACCTCGGGACGGATTGTCTCGATCTGCTGCAACTGCATTGCCCGCCCACCGACGTCTACTACCGTCCGGAGGTGTTCGGGGCGCTCGACCAAATGGTCGCCGACGGCCTCATCCGCCATTACGGGGTAAGCGTCGAGCGTGTCGAGGAGGCCCTGAAGGCCATCGAATATCCCGGCGTCCAGAGCGTCCAGATCATTTTCAACATGTTCCGCCACCGCCCGTCCGAGTTGTTCTTTCGGGAGGCGCTGCGGCGGAAGGTCGGCATCCTGGCGCGGGTCCCGCTGGCGAGCGGTCTGCTGACCGGGAAGATGCGGCCGGACACTGCATTCGATAAGAGCGACCACCGCAACTTCAACCGGCAGGGGGAGGCTTTCGACGTCGGAGAAACGTTCTCCGGCGTCGATTATCAGACGGGACTCGAGGCCGTCGAGGAGCTGCGCGAACTCGTAAAGGAGAGCGCGACGATGACGCAAGTCGCCCTGCGCTGGATCCTGATGTTCGAGGCCGTGACCTGCGCCATCCCGGGCGCCAAGCGGCCGGCACAGGTAGAAGAGAACATCGCGGCCGCGGAACTGCCGCCGCTGAGCCAGGAGCAGATGAGGAGGATCCGCGAGATCTACGAGATCCGGATCAAGGCCCAGGTTCACCAGCGCTGGTGATGCGCTGTTTCGCCTTCTTTTTCTTTACCCGCTTGGTCTTGGGCCTGGCGCCGGCGGACTTCGTCGCGGCAGGTTTCGCGTCCCTCGCGGACTTGGCGACAGCGGCGGCGGCTTTCGCCTTTCGGGGAGAGTTGGAGCCTGGCGTTTTCCGTTCGGTTTTCTTAGGCTTCGGGGGCGTCACCACGGCATTCTGTTCCACCGCGACGACCTCCAGTATCCCGCGCTCGAGCGTCGCCTTGACTGACGCAAGATCGATCTCCGCCGGCAAGTCGACGCGACGGAGGATTGCATTGCGGTTGAACTCGGAAAAGCGCACACGTCGCTGTCCGGCCGCGGCGGTGTCCGAGGACGCATCCGACTCGATCACGATTGCCGAGGGCAGGACCGTCAGACGCAACTGCCGGGCCCCGATCGCAGGTGCAGCCGCCCGGACGCGCAAGTGGCCATTCTGCTCGATCAGTTCGCAGGCCGGGACTTGGAAGAGTTGCCGTTCAGCGTCAAACCAGTTCCCGGCATCGCCGCTCCCGCCGTTATCCCGTTCCTGGGCAAGATAGTAGGCACGCTCCTCGATCGCCAGCCGCGCGCGCTCCAACCGTCCTTCCACCCGAACAGCCGCCGCCTCCTGCCCGGTAGCCGCAATGAAGTCGATTTTCGACATAATTTTCCTCCTGAATGTTTGGAATAGTCGCAATCAGTCCGCTCCGGGTCGGGCGACAATCAACCCCAGAGTGGTGAAAGGCTGAGATCGCAATATCGGATAATGAACTTAACCAGAGCTTCGGGGAGCCGAGGCCATTTCACAGCGAGATCGATTTAGCTCACCGACGAGCATTTTACCGGAGAACTGTTGTCTGAATGTGAAAATCACATTTCGGCCGACCGAGAACCATGCACAAGACTTCAGACACTCCTCCTCGCTTCAAGCGCATTTCGAGGGGGATAACGCAGACGGATTCGGCCAGCGCCCAACTGCCAGCATTCCTTGCGTCATTCCCTTCCAACTCCGTTTCGGATTTTCCTCGGCCTTTTTCCACTGCGGCAATCGTCGTTCCGCGATGGAGTCGGCCGAATGGCCGATTTGGCTCGCAGAGGCGTAATGAGCGGTGTATCATATCCGAAGTGAGTCCGCATTGAAGGTCAATATCCGTGATAACATCTAGGATTGTGTCATGGAGATGCGCCTCGATGGCAAGTCCAGTGCCATATTGCCACATAGTAGACATTGACAATGAAAAAGGCTCTAGTCACAGGTTCTGCAGGTCTGATTGGCGCGAGTACAGTATCACATCTTTGCAAACATGGATGGCGGGTGGTGGGCATTGACAACGACATGCGACGACAGTTCTTTGGTGCCGCCGCTTCGACAGCCTCTGTCGTGCAATCGCATCTGCAAAGCTATAGCACCTATCATCATCTTGATGTAGACATTCGCGATCGTGGACGCATTGAAGATATAGTCCGACAGGAGCGCCCGGACTTCATCGTTCATGCCGCTGCGCAACCTTCTCATGACAAGGCCGCACAAATCCCGTTTGACGACTTCGACGTCAACGCGATTGGCACGCTCAATCTCTTGGAAGCTTGTCGGCGCCACTGCCAAACCAGCCCATTCTGCTTCACGAGCACGAACAAGGTATACGGCGATCACCCGAACATGTTGCCTCTTGTCGAGCACCCCACGCGCTTCGACTACGCTGACGGCAGAACTGGGATTGATGAGTCGATGCCAATTGATCAATGTCTTCACTCTCTGTTTGGCGCCTCAAAGGTTGCTGCTGACGTGCTTTGCCAGGAGTATGGCCGATACTTCGATATGCCTGTCGGGATATTCAGGGGTGGTTGCCTTACTGGCGAGCAGCACTCTGCCGTTGAGTTGCATGGATACTTGGCCTACATTGTTCGATGCGCCGTCCGAAGGGAACCATACACGGTCTTCGGATATAAAGGAAAGCAGGTACGGGACCAGATTCACGGTCAGGATGTCGCAAGCCTATTCCTCGCTTTCTATGAGGACCCTCGTTGCGGAGAGGTTTACAATCTCGGAGGAGGACGGGATAATAGCCTCTCGATCCTAGAAACAATCGACATCCTCAAGCGAATGGGGTATCCGCTCAATCATCAGTTGAGTCCGACTCATAGGCGAGGTGACCACATCTGCTACATAACGGACTTAACAAAAATCACTCAGCACTTCCCCAAGTGGACAATTCGATATAATCTCGACCGAATTATCGCAGGCATGATCGAGCACAACATGAGACGGCTCCGCAACTAGTAATCGGAGAACACGACGTGAACCAGGGACCGACGAACGACGGAGTGACTACCGCGACACTCAAGAGGCGCCTCACCCGTGGAGCCTTACCTCTGCCATGGAGGATAGTTCTAGGCTTGAGGTTCCTCGTTGGCGACCGCTTGGTCGGCAAGATCCTCTTCCACCTACGAGTATTCTCAGGTGTAGAGTTATTATTCTGCGGAGTGCTCGCTCCTGCAGACAGGCTAGCCTTTTTCGATCCCGAGTACTACGCTGCGCAATATCCTCGGACGTTGGACGGTCGAAAGGGTCTGGCTGCACACTACCTTGCGTATGGCCAGTATGAAGGGAAACTGCCCGGGCCTCTATTTCACTCAGAATTTTACAATGAACAGTACCCTGACGTAGCAGCCGGTCGCCTCAACCCCCTAACTCACTTCATCTGCTACGGATTGGCCGAAACGCGAGACCCACATCCCCTGTTCAGCACTGCATACTATCTGCAGAACAATACCGATGTCACACAGAAATCGCTCGCGCCGGTCCTTCACTTTCTCGTCTGCGGGGCCTCCGAAAAAAGAACACCGCATCCCCTCTTCCACACGGTATATTATTCTCGAAAGTATCAAGGGACCCTCAAGTCCGGCGAAAACCCTTTGGTTCACTTCCTCAGGATCGGCTGGATGCGGCGGCAGCAGCCGAATCCGGCGTTTGATACAAGCTTCTACGTTGACGTCTCATGCGGAGGAGATATCGGGGGAGTGGATCCCCTGACGCACTATGTCAGAATCGGCGCCAGCCGAGGCTATTGGCCCCATCGACTCTTTGATCCAGGATTCTACGCAACCCAGGTGCGACTCCCCGGCCAAGATCCAAGTATCCTGGTTCATTTTCTTACCGTAGGTGCAACGCAGGGCATCCCCTCCAACCAGAGCCGGTCTCCGATCCACATATGTCAGGAAGAAGCGAATCCGCTCGTCTCAGGTGGCCACGACGGTCTTCGGTTCCAGCCGCTCGCACCACGCATCTCAATTGTCGTGCCGGTCTACAACACGGATCCGGTATGGCTGTCTCGCTTGATCAAGTCTGTGCGACGCCAAACATACCCAAACTGGGAGTTGCTCCTGGTAGATGACGCTTCCGACAATCCGGAAACGATCGACTTCTTGCGAACCAATGTTCAGCGAAATCCGGGTCGATGCTCAGCAGTCCTGCTGCCTCGAC
>CAYLSS010000155.1:0-3241 GCA_964385765.1 uncultured Solibacteraceae bacterium | reverse complement strand
CCAGGGCATCGCTGGGACGACCAACACGGGCTTGCGTCTTTGCACTGGCGAGTACGTCTGTTTCGTGGATCACGACGACGAGTTGTCACCCGATGCGCTGCTGGAGATCCTAAGAGCCCTAAATCAGAACTCAACTCTTGACATCATATACACTGATGCAGACAAAATCGACCTTGAAGGTTGGCTAGATGAGCCCGTCCACAAGCCAGATTGGTCTCCTGAATATTTTCGCCACGTCATGTTCGTCGGTCATCTTCTGGTCGTACGACGGGAACTCGCCATTAGCGTGGGAGGACTAGACGGAAGCTACGACGGCGTCCAGGACTTCGAGTTCATGCTCAGGCTAACCGAAAGAACAAATCGCATTCACCACGTTCCTCGTGTCCTTTATCATTGGCGCCGCGCACCAGGAAGCATTGCCGACAGTGAAGACGCCAAAGATAATATCGGCGAGCTTCAGTTAAGGGCGGTCACCGAGCATCTGAGACGCCTCGACCTGCAAGCCGATGCATATCGAGACCCTGAGCGACCTCACCGAGTTCAGATTAGACCACGTCTTGTAACAGGCCACAAGCTCGTAAGCATCGTTATCCCGACCAGGGATCAACCCGCTTTATTGGAGCGCTGCCTGAGGAGTCTCTTTGAAAAGACTATCTACTCCTCTTACCAAGTCGTTATTGTCAACAATGGCAGCCGCGAACCTGACATTATGAAACTATTTGAGCGGGCCCCAGTTACAGTGGTGCAATATGAAGGAGATTTTAACTATAGTCGAGCAAACAATCTAGGAGTGTCACAGTCTGCAGGAGACTATGTACTTTTGCTAAACGATGATACCGAGGTGATCACGCCAAGTTGGCTGCAGGATATGACTTATTATGTGCAAATGGAGGATGTGGGTGTGGTAGGAGCCCTCCTGCTATACCCAAATGGCGAAGTGCAACACGCAGGTGTGGCGCTCGGTATGCGCGGAACTGCGGACCACGCCATGCGGCATTTTTCTGGTGAATCTGACGGCTATTTCGGGTCTCTTAGTACCGCACACGAAGTTTCCGCTGTCACAGGCGCATGCCTATTGGTTAAGAGACGCGACTACGAAGAGTTGGGTGGGTTAAGGGAGGAGTTCCGCCATATTTATCAGGATGTCGATTTCTGTCTACGGATATCAGCATTGGGGCGGAGGAATATATACACTCCACGGGCCAGATTGTTCCACCGCGAAAGCTCGTCACGCGGCTCGGCGTACGACCTCCAAGACCGGCTGTTGCTCCAGGATCTTTGGGGGAGAAGTATTGAAGTTGGCGATCGCTTCCTACGTTCTGAAGTATTCAATAGCAATTCTTGAGCGAGCAGAAGCATGAAAATAGTCTTCCTAAGCTACGGTGGATTCTCCTCAATCAACAGTGCTAGTCAGATTTTCGCGCTCGCCAACGAACTCGTCCGCAGAGGGCACGATTGTGTCGTCGCCGTACCAGAGGCGCCCGACGACGTCGAACTGGTAGGGGTACCTAGATTTCGTGCCGTTAGCCACAGTCGACTGGAACAGGAATGCACTGCAACATCTAACCCTTGGCGCCCGGATATCTTTCACTGCTGGACGCCGCGAGAAATCGTTCGACGGGTTGCCATCCTGATTAGCGAGGCACTGGGTTGTCCCTACGTTGTCCATCTTGAGGACAACGAAGACCTCTTGACGGCTCAATGTTTGGGCATCGAGGTCGACCGCCTTTTGACTATGTCGTCGGAAAGACTTGACGAGGAGGTTCCGCTGGAGCGAGCCCATCCTCTGAGGTACCGGCAGTTTCTGGCTGGAGCGGCAGGGGCATCAGTGATCATTGAGTCACTGCTTGGATGGATCCCACCCGAGAAACCGACCGAAGTAGTCTGGCCAGGTCCAGACGAGGCTTACTACGCGCTACCTGCGAGAGACGAGGAGTTTCGGAGCATCCTTGGTATCACGCCAGAAGAAACTGTCATCACGTATCCCGGGAATAGCCACTCGGCAAACCGGGACGAGATTCGGAGTCTGTACCTCAGCGTGGCGCTGCTCAGCCAAGAGGGATTCAAAACCTGCCTGCTGCGTCTCGGAGGCGATCATTGTGACTTGTTCTCGGAAACATGGAATGCTGTTAGACCTTTCTGTATCGAGTTGGGAGCCCGAGGGCGTGACTCGGTACTTCGGCCAACAGCGGCTGCTGATATTTTGGTCCAGCCGGGTCGCCCGGGCCCGTTCAATGACCATCGCTTCCCATCCAAGGTACCCGACTTTCTCGCTTCCGGGAGGCCCGTCATCCTTCCACGAACAAACATAGGGTGGTCACTTAGAGACGGAGAAGAGTGCCTCTTGCTCGAGGAGGGTAACAGCCTCGATATCGCCGAAAAGGTGAAAACCTTGATACGCGATCCGGACCTGAGACGAAGCATTGCCCAGCGGGGCCGAGAGTTTGCCAGACGAGAACTTACCTGGGAAAGAGCGGCAGAGAAGCTTGAAGCACTCTACGACCGTGCGCTATCCGCTGGTGCAGCAAGGGGCTCACACCGGCCTCAGAGTGTCTTACGAGCCTTGCCGCGGTGGAACAAGGTTCGTCCCGCCGACCTGGAGAAGGCGGTCCAGCGCTACCGAAGGAACCATCCCGTTCCTCCCGTCAGCTATGCGACGGTTCGAGACTTCTGCGATAGCGTTGATCATCTTCGGGCACTGGCCACAACAAACGGCGATATGAAGGACTGCCAGCGGCCCTGGATGTTTAAGGCGGTCCTGGGTAATGTGCCGCTCGGTGGAAACATCTTGGAGTTCGGCGCTGGTGAGCCCATTGTGGCCGAACTCCTACGCTGTGCCGGCTACAATGTTTGGGTTGTGGATCCCTACGATGGGTCCGACAATGGTCCTGTGGAATATGATCTATTTGTTCGAGAATATCCGGAACTCCATATCATCAGAAACCGATTCACAAACCAGGTCGACGAACTGAACGGCATGGAATTCGATTGCATCTATTCAATCTCTGTACTTGAGCATCTGTCTACGATTGAACTTTCAGAGCTGTTTTCCGCCGTCAATAAGTTCCTAAGACCTGGAGGTCTAACCCTGCACGCGATCGATCACGTACTACGGGGCCATGGGGCGGCTATCGATCGCAAGAAGGCTAGTGAGATTGTCCGGCGGTCAGGTCTGTCGCTGGCCGAACTGGGGCGAATCTTCACTTGGTGTTTTCGACGATTCACGCCAACGACTCGGTAG
>CAYLSS010000154.1:255-7564 GCA_964385765.1 uncultured Solibacteraceae bacterium | reverse complement strand
ATCCATACTCAGGAACTCTTCCACCGGATTGACCGGCGTGACTTCGCATGTGGTCGTTGACATTACTTTGCCGCCTCCTCAATCACTTCAAATATCTGCTCGGGCTGATGCACGGACCCTCCGGCGTGCGGAACGGAGATCGTCCGGGCTCGCCCCGCGGCGGCTCGCTCAACCTCGAGCACGATTTGCCCCATGTTCAGTTCCGGCACTACAAACGCTTTCACCCGTTCGGCTACGGCGGCGATTCGACCCACCGGAAACGGCCAGACGCTGATCATCCGGAGCTTGCCGACCTTGAGTCCCTTCGCGCGAGCCATGCCGATCGCCCGCTCGGCGACGCGCGATGTGATGCCGTAGGAAACCACTACGACGTCGGCATCCTCGACGCCCTCCTCTTCCAGCATCACAATCCGATCCATATTCTTCAGGATCTTGTCCTTCAGCCGCCGAACAAGCTTATCCTGGGCAGCGGCGTTCATCGCCGGATAGCCGCGTTCATCGTGAGTCAATCCGGTGACATGGAAGCGGTAGCCCATGCCGGCATGAACCATTTCCGGTACGAGACCGCCATTCGTCTCATAAGGGTGGAATTCTTCGGGTGGCTTGCTCGTGACCCGTCGCGGCGTGACCTGAATCTTCTCCGGCTCCGGAATAATGACCTTTTCGGTCATGTGCCCCACTACCTCGTCCATCATGAGCAGCGCCGGGACCCGAAACTGCTCGGAAAGGTTGAAGCAACGGATGGCAAAATCGAAGCACTCCTGCGGCGACTGCGGCGACAGGGCGATGATCTCGTAGTCGCCGTGAGAGCCCCAGCGCGCCTGCATCATGTCAGCCTGGGCCGGCAGCGTCGGCAGGCCTGTCGACGGACCCCCTCGCTGGACGTTCACGAACACGCAGGGCGTTTCGGTCATGATAGCGTAGCCGAGATGCTCCATCATTAGTGAAAACCCCGGCCCGCTCGTGACGGTAAATGCCTTCGCCCCTCCCCAAACGGCGCCCTGGATCGTGATCGACGCGGCCAGTTCATCCTCCATCTGAATGAACTTGCCCCCCACAGTCGGAATCCTCGCCGCGAATCGCTCGACAATCTCGGTGGACGGCGTAATCGGATACCCTGCGGCAAATCGCGCACCTGCGGCTATGCACCCTTCCGTGCAGGCCTGGTCGCCATCGAGGAAATGGGCCCCCGTCAGCACTCCTTTCGGATCAGCAGTCATGATTGCGCTTCTTCCTTCTTCGGCTGGCTGTTCTTCGTCCCGTAGATGGCGAAGTCCGGACAGTACATCCCGCACAAGTCGCATCCGGTGCACTTCTCGGGCGCTATCACGTGCGGCGGGTGATAACCCTTTGAGTTGAACGCGGAAGACAGTTCCAGGACTTCAGTGGGACAAAACTCCACGCAGAACGCGCAGCCTTTGCAACGTTCCACGAGTATCGTAACGGTGCCCTTCGGCATTGTTCACACACTCCCACTTGGGGCATATTTCGCCGCCCCATTGGTAGAGCTGCACGCTCCCTACCAAAATTAGATGAAAAGAGTCGAAGGTCGTTACAAAGGAGGAAGCGCCGGAACGCGGGTCAGGCTTCCGATTTCCCCTTCCCTTCCTATCCGGCCGGCATCTGTGCCCGCCAGTCCTCCGGCATCGTACCCTCCGGCAGAAGCTCGCCTTTGTCCAGATAGCGGATTTTCGAGGCGGTGCGGGCGGCATGGGGGTCGTGGGTGACCACGACGATCGTCTTTCCGAACTCGCTGTTCAGGTGCCAGAGCAGGTTCAAGACTTCCTGTGCCGAGGCGGCGTCGAGATTTCCGGTTGGCTCGTCGGCGAGGATCAGATCGGGATCCGTAACCAGCGCCCGGGCGATCGCGACACGCTGCTCCTGGCCGCCGGAGAGCTGCCGCGGCGTGTGCTTCATACGGTCGCCGAGGCCCACCAGTTCCAGAGCATGGCTGGCATGATCAAGGCGGTCCTTCTTCTTGAGCCGCGTCAGCTTGAGCGGCAATTCGACGTTCTCGAGAGCGGTCAGCACCGGGATCAGGTTGAAGTTCTGGAAAACAAACCCGATGTGGGTGTTCCGCCAGCGCGCGATGGCGTTGTCGTCCAGCCTGCTCAGATCCTGGCCGACGGCGTAAATCTGGCCCGATGTCGGCCGGTCCATGGCGGCGATCAGGTGCAGCAGTGTGCTCTTCCCCGACCCCGAAGGCCCCATCAGCGCGATGAACTCCCCCGTCATCACATCAAGCTCCACCCCCTGCAATGCAACCACGCGAAAAGAATCGCGGACAAACTCCTTGCTGAGTTGCCTCGTGCTGATGATCCCCTCGCTAACGGTTTCCATTTCGCTCATGGTTCTCTATCCTTCCCTGGGACGCACCCGGTCGCCGTCTTTCAGCTCCGCCGGCGGATCGACTATCAAATCCTCGCCGCCGTAGAGGCCCTCGTCCACCCGCATGCCCCGAACCGTGATCCCGCCCGTCTGAACCTTCCGCTCGACAGCTCTCCCGTTCGTGTACACAAACACGGCATTGTCGCGGACGGCTCCCGGCGGAACGAAAAATACTCGATCGGAGGTCTCTGCGGACGTCCCCGATTCTTCGCTCTCTTCGTAGAATGCCACGTTGGCATTCATCTCCGGCCGCAGATACTCATCCGGCGCCTTGATCTTCACTTTCACCTGGACCGTCGCCTTCTGGCGATTGGCTTCGGGCGAGATCTCCTCGATGAATCCCTCGTACTCGCGGTCCGGATAAGCATCGGTGGTGACAATGCCGCGCTGCCCGGATTCCAGCTTGGCAAAGTCGTTCTGGTTGATGTCGAGCTCCACTTGCAGATCATTGAGATCGGCCAGGGAAACGACGTAGCCCTTGGCGCCGCGCTCGCCCACGAAGCTGGTGGTGACGTACTCGCCGATCTCGACCTCGCGTTCGAGAATGGTCCCGTTAATCGGGGCCTTGATAACCGTGTTGTCGAGTTGCGTCTGGAAAAACGCAACATGCCCCGCGGCCTCTTCGATCTGCCCCTTGACGGCGTCTATCTGCTCCTGGCGAGGACCGATCTCCATCAGGCGGAAGGTCCGTTCGAGCGATCGGACTCGGGCTGCCCGGGAATCATACTGCGCCTGGGCGTTGTCGAGCGCCTCCTGCGCCAGTACACCCTCGGCGGCCAGCTTCTTTGTGCGCTCCAGGTTGACACGGGCGTTTTCAAGCTCTGCCTTCGCCTGGTCCAGGTTCGCCCTGGCAACGGCGATTTCCTCCGGGCGACTTCCGTTCTCGAGCTCTTCCAGCCGCGCTTCGAGAGCCGCGAGCCGGCCCTTTCCCTGCTGGAGTTGTGCGGCGTACTCGTCATCCTCCAGCCGCACGATGGGCTGGCCCTCGACCACCTTGTCGCCCTTCTCAACGCCGATCCACTCGACCCGCCCGACCACCTTCGAAGCAAGCTCGATCTTATGAGCGGCGATGATGTAGCCCGTTGCGTTCAGAATTACCCGGCGGCCCGCCGAGCTAGCCGATGTCGTTACCGGCGATACTCGCCGGACTTCCACCTCGACAGCGGCGTTGAGACGGCTGTAGACAAGGTTGCCCATGCCCAACAACGCAATGATCGCGATGCCGGCCAGGATCCACCGAACAGCCCACTTCGAAGGGCCATCGGTGGTGACCTTCTGCGACTTATCGATGCGAAGCTTGTGGAGATCCGATGCCATGGCCTGCTACACCTGCCGGAGGGCCGTCAGTATCTCCTTGCGCGCCGCCGAGCCGGCCGGAAAGAGCCCGCCGATGAGCCCCATTAGCATCGAGAAGAGGATCCCCCCGATAGCTATCTCCGGCGTGATTCGGAAGTTGAACGAGATCTCGCTGAACGTGATGAAGTTGCCGAGTCCCGTCGTCACATTGGTCAGCGGTAGCACCAGGAGCAGGCCGAGAATTCCGCCCACGGCCGACAGCAGCAGCGCTTCGAAAGTGAAGCTCATCAGAATCCCGAAACGGGAGAAGCCGAGCACTCGCAGCGTCCCGATTTCGGCCGAACGCCGGGCAACTGCGGCATACATCGTGTTCATCGCGGCAAAACAGCTTCCGATGGCCATGATGATGGACACGAACGTCCCCATCGCCATGATCGGCGCCGCCGAAGCCTGCTGCTGGGCATAGTAGGACCGCTCGGTCATCGCGCTTACGTTGAGGCGCGGATCGGCTTCGATCTCGTTGATGAGAGCTTGCACGGCCGCCGGATCCTCGGCGCGGAGCAATGCCGAGCTTAGACCATCGCTGCGGTTCTGATCGGAGGCAAGCTGGTTGAGGTCGGCGAAGATCTCGCTGTTGGCCGCTGACCGCCCCGCATCCATGATCCCCACCACCTCCCAGGCGCCGTTGCCAAAGTCGATCTGGCGTCCGATCCGCGCGCCCGGATAGCGCTTAGCGACCGACTTGCCCACTACCAATTCGCGCCGCCCCGGCTCGAACATACGGCCTTCCACAATTCGCGCCTCATCGCGCATCTCAAAACCGATGGGCAACAGGCCGCGAACGGTGACATTCATACCCCCCGGCGCCTCAGGCCCTTCCAGGACCACAATCGTCACCATCTCGAGCGAGGCCATGGCCTCCCCGCTTTCGTTGCGGGCCACGCCCGGCCGCAGCTTCAAATCCTGAAACCAGCCGCGTGTCATAAGGCTCGTCAGCTCGCTGGTGGATCCCTTCCGCATCACCAGCACGTGATTCGGATTCCCCGTGGCCGCAAGCGATGATCGCAGCCCCTCCACCATCGCCAGCACGGCAAGCAGCACGGCCACCGTCAGCGCAATCCCGAGCGCCGTCATCAGTGTCGTCGTTTTGCGGGCGATCAGGTTGCGTATGTTATAGGTAATCGGGATGGCCATCTTTCGCTCCTAGTCGGTGAATCGCAGAGACTCCACAATCGACCGCCGGGTGGCGTTGTAGGCGGGCACAATCGAGCTGAGAACGCCAATCGCAACGGCTACCAGCATCGCCAAACCCCAAATGAAGCCCGGCAGAGTGATTCTCGTCATGTCGGCGAAGGTGCTCGGCATCCGGCTCATCGCATCGCAGATGCCGGCCGCAATGAGCAGCCCCAGCACTCCCCCGATCAACGCGATCAGCACAGACTCACCGACGATGATACCGAGGATCGTTTCGCGCCGGAACCCCAGCGTCTTCAGCACACCCACTTCGCGGACCCTCTCCCGGACCGACATCGCCATCGTGTTGCCGGAAACCAGCAAGATCGTGAATGTGACCGCGCCGCAGATACATAGAAGAAAGAGCTTGACATTGCCCAGAAACGCGAGAAAGCTGACCTCGAATTGCTTCTCCGTCTCGGTCTTGGTCTGCGCGGTCGAGTTGCGGAACATTGCATCCACTGATTCGGCAATGGATGGCACTACCTCCGGCGACTCCGCCTTGATCACAAATGTGCTGGTGAAGTCACCCCACCCGAGTCCCTTCATCGCTTCGCGCAGATATTCATTGTGGAAGATCAGGTTTTCGTTGTCTCTTGGAGAATCATAGAATCCTCGAACCGTCAACTCCAGGTTCACCGGGAAGATATCGCCTTCGAGTTGGATGCGGTCTCCGAGTTCGAAACCCAACCGGTCTGCAAGCTTCCGGCCGATGAGGCAGGCGGTCCGCTCTTGGATAAAGGCGCGCTTCTGGTCCTCCGGAGTCTCGTACTCCGGGTAAACGGTGAAGAGCTTCTCTGCCTCCACGGAAAACCGCGGGAAGTAGTTATTCGGATCGCGGGAGTCCTTGTACGTGCCCCCAAACCACTGAAAAATCATCACCTCTTGGACACCCGGCACCGCTTCAATCTTCTGGCCGTAAGAAAGCGGCAGGGGCCTGGCAAGCGACACCTTGTTACGCGTGACCAGCCGAAGCGCCTGCTCCTCGCTCGCCTCGCTCAGAAAGAACATATGATAAAACGCCCCCAGCACGCCCAGCAGGCACAACGAAGCCGCAATGCTCAGGATCGTCAGAATACTCCGCCGCTTGGACCGCAGGCTATTCTTGATGACGAGAGGCAGGTACTTCAGCACGGTAATCTTATTCTAGGATGCCCAATCTCGTAGCGGGGTGCCACCTCTGATGATTCCCCGTCGATTCATGGACCAGTCACATCGCACCGCCGACGAAGAGTGCATGCGGGAAGCAATTGCTCTCGCCCAACAGGCGGAAAGGGAGGACGAAGTTCCGGTGGGAGCAGTGGTCGTCAGCGGTGGTGAGATTGTCGGCCGCGGCTACAACCGCCCGATCCGGACGTCGGACCCCACGGCGCACGCGGAGATGATCGCCCTCAGGGAGGCGGCTCTCGCGTACGGAGGCTACCGCCTCACGGAGGCGACTCTATATGTCACCCTAGAACCTTGCGTGATGTGTGCCGGGGCAATCGTGACCGCCCGCATCCGGCGTCTGGTCTTCGCCGCGCGGGACTTGCGCTTCGGCGGTGTCCGCAGTAAATTCAGGCTGGCCGATTCCGAGATTCTCAACCACCGCGTGGAAGTTGTCGAAGGCATCCTCGGAGCTGAATGCACCGCATTGCTGCAGGATTTCTTCGCGGACAAGAGACGGTAGCCGACGGCGCACCCGAATCATTGCAAGAACGGGGGGATCCCGTTCCCCACGGTTGCGTTTAATCTGTAACAATAGGCGGTTTGCAATGCCCGACAAACTAGCGCAAAAAGTGATCGAGTGCATCGCTGAGACCCAACACCTCGAGCCTGACAAGATCACGGCGGACAGCACTTTCGAGGAACTGGGTATCGACTCGCTCGACGGGATCAATATCCTGTTCGCCCTCGAAACGGAGTTCGACATCAGCATTCCCGACGATGCCGCGCAAAGCATCCGTACCGTGCGCCAGATGATCGACGGGGTCGCAAAGCTCGTCGCCGCCAAAACACCTTCGGAGTCTCCCGCTCAGGGCTCGAATTGATGAAGCCTCGTCGTGTTGCCGTCACCGGCCTCGGCGCCATCTGCGCCATCGGTCACAACCGTATGGAGCTTGAGCGATCGCTCCGTGCCGGTTGCAGCGGCATTCGCCCCATCGAGCTCGTGGACCGTTCGAGGCTCCGGTTCCCCCACGGCGCCGAGCTCACCGGCTATCGCGCCGAGGATCATTTCGATCCCAAGGAAGCATCAATGGTGGACCGCTTCGCTCAGTTCGCCGTCATTGCCGCGCGCGAGGCGCTCGCTCAAGCCGGGATCGACCGCGGCGCCAGCGTGCTGCAACGGGCGACAGTCGTCACTGGTTCGTGCATCGGCGGGCAGACCACCGAGGATGAAGGCTTCGCCGAC
>CAYLSS010000154.1:0-245 GCA_964385765.1 uncultured Solibacteraceae bacterium | reverse complement strand
AAAGGCCGGCCCCGCATCAGTCCCCTGATCATCCCCAAAACAATGGCCAACGCGGGCGCCAGCCGCATCTCATTCGAGTACGGCATTCGGGGAGCCGTCTACACCGTTGCGACCGCCTGCTCTTCGTCTAACCACGCCATCGGCCAGGCCTTCTGGGCCGTGAGACATGGCGCCGCCGACCTCGCCGTCGCCGGAGGTAGCGAAGCCACCTTCAGCATGGGCATCCTGAAAGCATGGGAGGCGAT
>CAYLSS010000153.1:0-7612 GCA_964385765.1 uncultured Solibacteraceae bacterium | reverse complement strand
GAAGGAGCGGCGTGTTTCCCTCACGCAAAGTCACGACACGCTCATATTCCTGCATAAAAGGAAAGAGCTCGCGGTAACGCCAAACACCGCTCTGGTTAAGCGGCGAATTGTCCATGCGGCGCTCCCTGAACGTGGTTTTCAACGCAGTAGTGTCGAGTTCAGTGCCCGGATACTCGACCTCCAAGAGACTGCCACAGGCGGAACAACTGTAGACTACTGCGGAGACGGAGAACGTCGCCCGACATGATTTGTTGAAACAGCGTAACCGAGCGCTCATTGGAACTTCGATTATAAGGTACGCGGATGACCCGCCTGGCCGTACACTGGAGGAAAGATGCTTTCGGTTCACCTCGAAGAAGGCCTGGTTTCTGTCGCGCAGACGTCTCGTCCTCGACGGCGATCGGGGTTTGCGCTGATCCGCCTCCGGGTGGGTGGCATTTGCAACACCGATATTGAACTGTTGCGAGGCTACTATGGATTTCGCGGCCGTCCGGGTCATGAGTTTGTCGGTGAGGTTGTGGCGGCAACGGATGAGCGGTGGGTTGGGAAGCGCGTTGTCGGAGACATCAACTTATCGTGCGGCCGATGCACCTGGTGCCGCCGTGGTCTAGGGCGTCATTGTCCGAACCGGACGGTCCTTGGAATTGTGAAGCATCCAGGCGCGTTTGCCGAGTTCCTCACACTGCCGGAAGAGAATCTCCATGAGGTACCTCGAGAAATTCCCGATGAACATGCGGTATTCACTGAGCCACTTGCGGCTGCCGGAGAGATCCTTGACCAGGTGAGCATACCAAAGGGAGCTCCGGTAGCGGTATTGGGCGACGGCAAGCTGGGATTGCTGATCGCACAACTATTGGCGATTCATGGGGCTGAAGTAAATCAATTTGGGCGGCATCGCGGTAAGCTGCGCGTTGCCGAAACCGTCGGGGTGCACACGGCAGTGGAACGGAAGACTATGCCGGTCAAGGCATTCGATTATGTAATCGAAGCCACCGGTTCTCGAGCAGGACTCAAGACCGCAGTTCGTATGACTCGTCCGCGAGGCACGCTGGTGATGAAATCGACCGTAGCCGATGCAATCAGCATCGACGCCTCTACGATTGTGGTCGACGAGATCACGATAGTCGGTTCTCGTTGTGGGCGCTTTGAGCCGGCAATCGAGCGCATCCGCGAGGGAAGGCTGAACCTGGACGATATGATCTCGGATCGGTTTTCGCTGGCCGAGGCTCCACGGGCATTCGACCGCGCCCAGGACAGGAATGCCTTGAAGGTTCTGCTCCGCGGTTAAAGATGCGGCTGAAATCCAGCAATTAAACTCTCCGCTAAACTCTCCGCGGCTTTCCAGGAACTGCGGTCACAAACTTTTCAAAACTCCTTTCTGCCAATATTTCCAATAGCTTAGCCGGATATCACGAATCTGTTGTTTGGAATCGGGTTGCTACCTTTTGACCAGTGAAGGTCTGCCGGGCGGCAGGCCAAGCAACGGGCTGTGGATGGGGGCCTTCACTGCAGACAAAGGAGGATACGGCACTGGATTCGACGACCTTTTCGAAAACACAGGACGACATAGCGGATCCGCAAGGCGAAGACACAGTTCCAGACGAGGCGAGCGGAGACGGCGTCGCCGGCGATTGGTTCATCCAGAAAGCCAAGAAATTGGATCGACTACTCGCGAAAGTAGAAGACAAACTCGAGAACGAACAAACGAAAGCGAGCGTGGGGGATTTCATCCGCCTACTGCAATTGCGGAAAGAGATCGAGGATGAACGTCCCAGAAAGATCGAGGTCAGATGGGTAGAACAGTCAGAGGAGGGAAATGCACCTGTTTGATCGACTATACGGCTCTGCCGTCGCAGGCGCGCTTCCACGGACTGGACAACCGGTTCAAGGGCTTCTCGGGGCCAATCGGCTCCGGCAAGAGCGCAGCCCTGTGCCAGGAGGCGATCAAGCTGAGCTACCTGAACCCAGGACGTTGTGGTCTCATTGGCGCGCCGACTTACCCAATGCTACGAGACGCGACGCAGACAGCTCTGGTGAGTGTGCTGGAAGAGAACCAGCTACCTTACACCCTTCAGAAAGCAGAGAACATTCTGATCATGAAGGACACCGGATCGAAGATCCTACTGCGTTCGCTCGAGGAATATGAGCGCCTGCGCGGCACAAATCTCGCCTGGTTCGGTGTGGACGAACTCACGTACTGTCGGGAAGAAGCCTGGCTGCGGTTGGAGGGCCGGCTTAGAGATCCCGACGCAACAAAACTCACTGGCTTTGCTGTGTGGACCCCTAAAGGACACGACTGGGTTCATGAGCGCTTTGTAGCGAAGCCGCCATCAGGATATGGAGTGATATTAGCCAAGGCAATGGAGAACCGATACATCCTGGACAAAGTTCCGGATTTCTACGAACGTCTGAAGCATAGCTATGACGAGAAGTTCTATCGCCAGGAGGTCTTGGGAGAATATCTGAACGCGAACGATAGCCTGGTGTATCATGCCTTCGATCGGACGACTAACATAACGACCATCACAGTCGATACGGATGAGCCGATCCTGTGGGCAATGGATTTCAATGTCGACCCGATGAGCAGCCTTGTCGTTCAGTACATCGGTGGAACGATATATGTGCTTGACGAAATCGTCCTATCGCGAGCGAGCACAGCCGATGCGTGCCAGGAGTTCATTAACCGCTATCCGCCCCCTCAAAAGGGGTTGCGGATTTACGGCGACGCCTCAGGAAATAACCGGATGTCCTCCGGCAGCACTGATTATCAGATAGTACGCGAAACCCTGCAAAAAGCAGGCTACAAGGACGCGCGATTCTGTGTACCGAGGAAGAATCCCGCCGTACGGGATCGGATCGCTTGTCTGAACGGGCGCTTGAAGAACGCCGCCGGCGAAGTCCGGCTATATGTTAATCCGAGTTGTACAGAACTCATTAAGGACTTCGAAGAGGTTGGCTACCGGGAAGGGAGCAGCCTAATCGACAAAGAGAGCGATGCGAAGCGCACACACCTGTCGGACGCACTTGGGTATCTGATATGGCAGGAATTCCATGAGCGGCCGAAGGTCGAATTGGGCAAGCGACGACTGGTGTAGAGTTCCGACTGATGGCATGAAGGAGAATAACTAGTGGAAGAGATAACTGCCGAGCACCCCGAGTACATAGAAAAAAAGCAGATCTGGCGTACATATCGCGACTTGTATATCGGCGGCGAGCAACTGAAGCGAAATGCCGCTAGCTACCTGACGCGGCGCCAGAATGAGCCGCTCGACGTGTATGGCGAGAGGCTGTCTCGAGTGTTCTACGAGAACTATGTTGGCTCGATTGTCGATTGGTACGCGGCAACTTTGTTTCGCCGGGAGCCAACGATCGTGGCGGAGGGCGACGACAACCGGGCTAAAGAGTTTCTTGGAACGTTTGCCGAAGACTGCGACTGCAAGGGGAGCAGCATCACGGAGATGTTCCGTCGCCTAATGATTGAGACATTAGTGTGTGGCAAGAGTTACGTCCTGGTGGACTTCCCGCGTAGAGCAGAGCCGGCTGGAAGCCGCGCAGAAGAAGATGCAACCGGCGCGTCTCGAGCGTATCTGGTCGAATACCTGGCCGACGGTGTGACGAACTGGTCGATGGATGAGCGGGGACAGTACGAGTGGCTGGTCCTGCGGAGTTGGCGACGGTGTAAGGAACGAGTCGATAGCCCGGAGGGAGTTCGGGAGACACGCTGGACATATTACGACAAACGAAACTACAGCACCTACCGGCGCCTGGAGGGACCGGGTCAGCGAGGCACCGTTGAACTGATTGACAGTGGACTGCACGCTCTATCAAGGCTGGAGAGGGTGCCCGTGTTCGAGCTGAAAGTGCCGGAAGGGCTATGGCTCCTGAACAAGGCGGGTTTGCTTCAATTGGAGCATCTGAATAAGTCCAACGCCCTGTCTTGGGCCTTGACGATGGGGTTGTTCGCGATGCCAGTTGTCTACTCCGACCGGGAGTGGAACCAGATCGTGGGGGAGTCCTACTACATTCAACTGGGCCCTGACGACAAGTTTGGCTGGACGGAACCGGAAGGCCATGTGTATCAGGTGGCTGCGCAGAACCTGCGGAGGCTGCAGGAGGAGATCTACCGCGTTTGCTACTTGCTGTCCCAAGGTGGTAGTAGCACCTCAAGTCGATTTGCGCAATCTGGATTGAGTAAGCTGCGTGATTTCTCGATTACGCAGCAGGTTCTTCGAGCTTACGGCGACATTGTCAAAGAAACAATGAAAGGCGTGCTGAACGCGGTCTTTGCGGCGCGCCAGGACCGAATTGTGGTGGATGTCTCTGGGCTTGACGATTTTGACATAGGGGACTTCGGTAGTGAGTTGGCCGAAGGTGAGCGTCTGCTGCAGATGGGGATTCGCTCACCGACATTGAAGGCGCAAATCTTCAAGAAGCTGGCATTGAAGTATCTGTCGGATATCCGGCAGGGAGTCAAAGACCGGATTGTCGCCGAGATAGAGGCGGAACACTCTGAAGGGATGAAGTGAGGAAGGAGCGATGGAAGAAGAACAACGAGAAGTAAACGAGACAGGTACCAGAGGCGAAGGTGACCTGCGGAGCGTGATTGAAGAAGCGGTTCGCAAGAGTATGGAGGCTCAAAGAGAGCAGGCAGCGCCGGCATATAAAGCCGAGCTCGTAGAAGAACGCCGGCGACGCGAGCAACTGGAGCGGCGTGTCAACGAGTTGGTGTCCGAAAACGAAAAGTCCCGTCGTCAGGCCGAAGAGACGGAACGGAATGCGACCATTCGGGATGAGCTGCGCCGGCTTGGTGTGAGCAAGGTAGACCTCGGATTCCGTGCCGTGAGAGACGAGGTGTTCAGGACCGACGATGGCCGTTTAGTGGCGCGGGACGAGAACGGTGAGATCAGCCTGCATGATTATCTGGTGAAGTTCACGGAGGAGAATCCGGAATTACTGCCTGCGAGGATTCCCGGCGGGTCTGGAGCGACGGCGCCGCAGGGGATTGAAATGTCGACCACACTCGACGCGATCAAGCCTGGTATGGATCCAGACCAACTGAAAAGGGTCCGAGCGGAAATCGCGGAGGCGATCTCGCAGGTACGCAGGTCCTAGGAGTTTTTGCGGCCTGCGCCCGCCAGAGTTTTGACTGAGTTTTGGGCGGATGGCAGGACCACGCGAAGAAGGCCGGGATGACCGGCAGGGCGCCGCGGACTCACCGCGGCGTTGTTTATTCAGCACAGAAAACAGGAGAAGAAATGGGAGCTATTACGTCTGCAAATGTGGCAAACGCGATCGTCAAGCTCGTAGCTGCGGATGCGTTGCCGGCTCTGGTTGGCAACTTGGTTATGGGAAATCTTGTCAACCGCGACTATGAGCCGAGTCTGGCCCAGGCCGGCGACACCGTGAATGTGTCGATTCCGCCATCTCTGGTGGCAAATAACCTGGCTGAGGGAGGTGTGATCACGGCACAGAACCCGGATGCTGGAAATGCGCAGATCGTCCTCAATACACACGCTGAGGCGACTTTCCAGGTACCCGACGTGACAAAGGTGCTCGCCGTGCCGGATTTGCTGTATCTCTACATGCAGCCGGCGGTAATTGCATTGGCGGAGAAGATCGAGGCGGATCTGTTGGGTTTGTATGCGCAGTTCACGTCGAATCCGGCTGTTGGAGCGCCGGGGACGACATTGACCGAGGCGGAGATCGACCAGGCGGAGACGACGCTGTTCAACGCCAAGGTTCCTTCGGGAATGCCGAAATTCCTGGTTGTAGATGGCGGCACGTATTCGCAGCTTCGGCAGATCGAGCGGTTCAGCGAGTTTCACTCCGCCGGCGAGGCTGGCTTGCGGGCTCTGATCGACGGGAACGTGGGCAAGATCAAAGACTTCTATGTCTTCCGATCGCAGTTTGTCCACAAGACCGGGAGCGCGCCGACGTCCGTTCACAATCTGGCCTTCGCGCAGAACGCGATGGCGCTGGTGGTTCGCCGGCTGCCGCAGCCACTGCCCGGGACTGGTGCCGTGGCCGAGTATGCCGAGCTGGGTAACTTCGGCATTCGCGTTGTGATGAGCTATCAGCCGAATACTCTCGCTCAGCAGTTCACAGTCGATGTGTTGTACGGCGTCGGCGTGCTGCGGAACGAATTCGGAATTCAGGTCACGAGTTAGTCTGACCTTGATCGCCGGGTCCCGGCGTGAGCCGGGTCCCGGAATTCAGACAGAACAAAATCAGGAGCCGAAATGGATCTGAAAGCCTTTTATCGAAAGATACAAGAGATCGAACGAACGATCGCCGATGACTTTGTCGTCGTCATGAGCAATGAAACTTCAGATGGTGGACGCGCCGATGTGCCGTCCGAGGTGTCGCGGCGCGTCGCCTCGAAGATGATCGTCGAGCGGCGCGCTCGACTCGCCAGCGAAAAAGAAACGTTGGCGTTCAAGGAAGCACAGAACGCGGCGCGCGTCCGGGCGGAAGAAGAACGAGTGGCCAAGAAGGTACACATCGCGATTCTGCCGGAGTCGCAGTTGCATTCGAAAAAGCCGACAAGAAAGTCGGAGAGTTAGAGCCGCAGCGGCCGGAACAAAGAGAGACAAGATGGCACTCTTCACGGACGGCACAATCTCAGATATAGGCGATCTTCGCGCCTACGACTCCGGCATTCTAGAGGTCGCGGGCGCCGAGGGGATTGACCTCGACGCCAAGCTGAAGCTGGCCAGCGCGGAGATCGGAGCAGAATTGGAAGAGTTTTTCGTTCGAAGGCTGGGCGGCCCCAGTGGTTACGGCCGAAAGACACCTGAGCTAGGGCAGGTTATTGTGACTGCGCCGCTCAAGCAGTGGCACACGCTCCGGACATTGGGACTGATCTACGGCGACGTCCGTGGTAATCACATGGACAGCCGCTATGAAGCGAAGTGGGACGAATTTCAGCGGAGGGGCCGTTGGGTGGCAGAGTCGCTTTTTCGCATTGGGGTCGGACTGACCAAGGCCCCGCTTCCCAAGGCAGAGGAACCTTTACCGCGAACGGAGAGCGGGACAAATCCGGCGTCCAAATACCAGATTCAGGCCGCCTGGACTAACAGCGCCGGAGAAAACGGAGCTCCGAGTGACGTTTTGGTCTATTTAACGTCGACGGATAGCGCCTTAGTTATTGCAATGCCGGAGGCTCCAGTAGGAGCCACCGGCTTCAACGTATACGTTGGGGCTGATGGCGGTGAGGTGACCCTGCAAAACGTCGCCCCGATCCCGGTGAGCGGCGAATGGAGAATAGCGGACACCGGCCTCGTCCAGGGGCTTGCCCCTGATGAAGGGCAGGAGCCGCAGTGGTTTCTGCGTAATGACCGAATACTTCGAAGAGGGTAAAACGATGGCAAGAATCGCACGAGCGGCAGTGGACACGTTGGTCGGGCTGTTGCGGTCGAGTGAAGGGCTGAACGCGGAAATCGCGAACATTGCGATGGCCGAACATCTTGAGCTAGCGCCCCTGGCCGAGGGACAGGTAATTGCGAGGAGCGCAGCCGGCCGGGGAGGCGTGCAGGACCGGCATCCACTCGTGCAGGTCTATTGCGACCGCATCCGAAACACCCAGAGAGAAAAGTTCAGCAGGTTTTCGGGG
>CAYLSS010000152.1:0-7624 GCA_964385765.1 uncultured Solibacteraceae bacterium | reverse complement strand
CAATCCGACCTTGGGATAGAGCACGAGGGTGAATTCGTCGGCGGCAGCGGAGGAAATCGGCTGAACCGCAGCCGCGTTGAACGGCCGAGCTGGCGCCGGAGCGTGGTCGAGCTTGACGCAGCCATCGTGCACCGCCTTGTCCCAGAAGGACTGAAAACTGTCTTGCTCCCTCTGCCGCGGGAAGATGTGCGTTCTCCAATGCTCTTGAACGATTTCATACGCGGCCTTCGGCGCGCCCCGCCATGCCGACAGGCTTTCGATCAACTGCCTGGTATCGCCCAAGGGGCGGACGCAGGGTTGCAGCAGGCTCACTGTCCCGGCAACCGGTTCGCGGTCTCCCCAGGACTCCAGGTAGTGGCAATCCGGGCAAACGATGTGGGCTGCCTCGGTAGTCTCGTCCAGCCGCTCGGAGAAGCTCACCACCATGGGGACTTTGCGCAGCAGCGTTGCCAGCCGCTCGCTACCGGGAAGATCGTAGAGCGGGTTCACGCCGGCGATGAAGAGAACGCGGATGCGGCCCTCCTCGAGTTCTTGAATCAGCGTTGCCAACTCTCGGTCGTTTCCCTGGAGCTGGTGCGACGGCTCCTCGATGCTGACAGTGGCGCCGTAGTTGCCAAGGGTGTGGTTGATGAGATTGCAGACCGCTTGTGCGCGAACGTCCTGGGCGCCGCACACCACAAGGCTCTCGCCGCGGGCCTCCCACAGGCGCTCGGCGATCGGCTCCAACTCTTCCGAGGGGCCGCCCCCGTCGAACGGCACTCCGGAGCGCCTGGCAACCAGGGCGGCCAGGTGCGTCAGCGTCGCGCCAACCTCGCCCGGCGCGATTCGGATTCGCTCATCCGCCTTGCTCCCGGTGAGCGACAGCCGCGATTCAAGTTGCACGTGATAGGAAGGCTTGGGCCGCGCGCCTTCTAGATTCCTGCCGGACTGATAGGCAGCGGAGAATTCCACCGGGGAAATCCACGTCCCCAGGAAGTCGGCATCGAAACTCACAATCACTTTGGCTCGGTCGAACCGGTAGTGCGGCAACACGCGGGCGCCGTGGGTCCGCTCGTGCGCATCGGGAATCGCCGAAGACGAGAGCGGATCGTAGACCACGTGACGGGCGTCTGAAAACTCAGCTAGAGCGTCGTCGATCACTGCCCGCAGGGTCGGGCTGTGGACACTATTGGTCAAGAACCGGACGCCGCCTCCATCCCCCCTCACGCGTCCGAGCGTCTCCATCACGACGCGGTCCACTTCCTCCCAAGAGGATGGCTGGCCACCCTTGAGCGGTTGCCGGAGACGCTGGGTGTCATACAGCCCGAGAATCGACGCTTGAGCGACGGCGCACAGGCCGCCTCGCGAGAGCGGATGTTGGGGGTCGCCCTCCAGTTTGATCGGGCGCCCGTCCCGGCATTTCACCAGAAGTCCGCAGGCGGCGGTACAGCCGTCGCAAGTGGAGGCATAGTAGACTGCGCGTCCCGGTGTGATCTCCTCGGGCTTCTCGAGGAACGGGATGGCCTTCTCAACAGGCGCCTTTCCACACCCCGACAGGGCGGCGCCACCGAAGGCGAAACCTGCCGCCCGGAGAAACTCGCGCCTTCGGAAGCGCACACGGGTGGCAGCCAGCGGTTCGGGAAATTCATCCCCAGCAGCCCGCGGTTCAGTCAGGCTCTTCCAGTACCGATCTGTCGTATTGCTGCTCATTAGTAGTGACACGTAGCGCAGTCGAGCGATGCATTCACAGGCTGTCCCGCCACGCCCGTCTCGTTGACCTGACGGTGGCAGTTGACGCACCAACCCATGCTGAGCGATTCAAACTGCCGGACCCGTTCCATGGTCTCGACCGGGCCGTGGCAGGTCTGGCACCGAACATTTGCTTGCTGGTGTGCGCGGTGGTCGAAGTAGACGAAGTCGGGAAGGCTATGAACCTTGGTCCAGGCGATCGGCCGGGGTTCCTTCTCCGGATCGGGCCTCCGCTCCTCGTCCAGACCCATCGCGCTGTACAGCTTTACCAACTCCGATGAAATCAGTCGTCGCGGTTCGCGATTCTCTTGCTGAGCCAGCTCGTCTTCGGCCCTTAGTGCGCCCAGCGATGTCGTCACGAAACCGTGGCAGTTCATGCAGACGCTGGCCGGCGGGATACCGGCGTGCCGGCTTTGTTCAGCGCCGAAATGACAGTACAGGCAGGCGATCTGCAACTCCCCGGCGTGGAGGCGGTGCGAGTAGGCGATGGGCTGCACCGGCTCGTAACCCTGTTGATTCCCCGGCAGGCGGAAGTCACTCAGCCGCGCCGCCAGCGTGAGGACCGCAAACAGCAGCCCAATGGCCAAGACGATGGTGGCGATGGAACTCTTCATGGCGCTACCGCTGAACCACCCCCTTCCTGCCACTGGTGACAGACTCACCGGAAGAGGATGAATCGCGCGTGTACTTGAGAATCCAGGCCATGGAAAGGGAGAACAGCGCTAGGAAGATGAAGACGATGAAGCCAATTGGGTAACCTGGTCGCCCGAGGTCCCGAACGGCGAATCCCAGCATGGGTGGAATCGCGAATCCACCGAAAGCGCCCAACCCGCCAACCCATCCTGCTGCTCCTCCGACGGCCTGCGGCACCTCCTGGGGAACCAGCTTGAAAACTGCCGCATTGCAGACCCCCATTCCAACGGCGAGGAGGATTACGCCGGGCACGGCCAGCTCGAACTGGTCCGTGCTGGTCATCACCAGCGCGCCGGCCATCATGATGAGTAACGCCAGGATTGCAGTGTTCTCGCCACCCTCCCGCAACTGGTCGGAGAGAACACCACCCACCATTCGGATCACCGAAGTGAGGACGGAGTAGAGGCCGGTGAGCAATCCCGCGGTCAAGGCACTCACCTCGAAGTACGACTGCCAATACGTCGGCAGCCATGCGGTCAGCGCGATGAAGCCGCCGAACGTGGTGAAGTAGATGCATACCAGCGCCCAGGTTCGCCAAACGCGCGCCGAGATCCGCAGGCTGTCCGCCAGGTTCTTCGCCGGAAACAAAGACTGCCCCTGCTCTTCCGCCAGTCGCCGCGATTCTTCGGGGGAGTAGCCTTGTCCGCGAAGCTGGAAGTACCACGCGTTGCGTCCGAAGACCGCGTAGAGCAACGTTCCCGCCACCAGAAACGACAGCCATGCCACGTAAGACAGGCCCAGTCCCCAGCCTGCGAGTGCGGCTGGGAGCAGGAAGGAAAACAGGCCTGGTGCGACGTTGCCAAATCCGGCGAATACAGCCAATGCCCATCCCTGCTGCTTTTGTGTGTGCCAATAGGAAACCTGGCTGATGCCGACCGAGAAGGTCGCGATCCCACAACCGCAGAGAACGCCTAGGAACAACAGCAAAGGGTAGTAATCCGCAGTGAGCCGATCGGGATACAGGAACTGCACAACCAGGGTCAACCCCACCATGCCGGCAACAGAGAGGGCCAGCAGCACAAGGAACGGCTTGCGTCCGCCGGTGGTGTCCACCCAGGCCGAGAACGGGATCCGCAGAATAGAACCCGACAGCGCAGGCGTCGCCACCAGGAAGCCGACCGCCAGCGGACTCAGCTCCATCACTTCCTGGAACTGTCTGGCGGTCGGGCCAAACAGCGCCACCGCGGCAAAGCCGACAAAGAAGCCGAGTGTGGCTCCGAACAAACCCTCACGAGGACTGCCTTTCGTCTGTGCCATCGCCATGCCCTTTCAGCCTTTCGACGCCGCCGCCGTACCGGGCCGCCGGTACCATCGCACCACCTGCGGTTTCCGCCACAGGTACGGATTCGGCACTACCAATACATGCACCAGCCGTGTAAAGGGCATGAAGCCGATCACCAGATAGGCGTTTACAATGTGGAGCTTCACTGCGTGCGGCATGGCGGCGATCGCGCTGAAGTCGGGATTCAACTTCACCAGAGACCAGAGGTACGGCGTCACTGACGCAGCGAACCAGGAAGAGCCCCAGGGATGGAATACCGCAACGTAAACGCCGCTTGCCACCTGCAACAGCAGGAGTGCGAACAGCACCCAGTCCGATTTGCTGGTCACCCTGCGAATCTTTGGCTCCCGAATCCTCCTGACCACCGCCGCGGTCAGACCCACCACGGTCAGCAAACCGAAGATCAGAGCCGAGATCTCCAGAATGTACAGCCGCAACGGACGGCTGTTGAAGAGCAAGAGCTGACGGGGAAACAGAAATGCCGCCACGTGCCCGGCCAGAACCACCAGGATGCCGTAGTGAAACGGCACCAGGCTCCAGAAGTGGCGTTGGTTTTCCAAAAACTGCGAAGACAGACTGGAGTAGGTGAACGTCCGTGTCCGGTACCGCTGGATGGTCACCAGGAAGAAGGTGAAGAACACAACGTAGGGCAGGACGGCAAACAGTAGTGGATCGAAATAGGATGGCGCATTCGTCATACTGTCACCTCCGTCGATTCCGACTGAGCGTAAACGAGCAGCAGAGCTTCCACTGCCAGCAGCAGTTCCTGGAATGGGTTGTTCTTGCCCTTAAACGCCGCCAGCATCTTCTTGACCGCTGGGCTCGCGAACTGCGCGGCGAACTCCTGCGCCTCGTTCGGCTCCATCCGGTCCAACAGCGGCAACAGGTGAGTCAGGTGATCAGGCAGCTCCGTCGATTCGGGAATTCCGTGCTCCCGCAGCCGGTCACGCATCGCGACCAGGAATCGTCCTCGCGCATATTCCTCGCCGTAGAGCTGCCACCCGACCTCCAGGGAACAGACGGGATTCAAGTCAAATGTCTGGGTGTAGAGTTCCTGCAGCGCTGCCACCGACTTTCCACCAAGGTCGGTGGCCAGACACGACAATCTCCGGGCCGCTTCCGGATAGCGCTGACGGCATTGCTCGCGGCAGTTCTCCAACCGGTCGAGATAACCTCCATCCGGGTATGTCAGCAGCGATCCCATCAACGCACCGACGCTTGCTATCACATTGCCCTCCCTGGTCCCGTCAGGTAGCCAAAGCCAGCGAACGATTGATGCTCGCGCGGGTCCTCCATCATTTCGATGGCCTGCTCGCGGTGCGAAGGCGGAATGACGAAGCGCTCGGAGAACGTGCACAACGACGTCAGCTTGTAAATGGCCTCCGCTTCCTCGATGGAACAGTCTGCCTCGCGCAGCATCCGTTCGGCGGTAGGCATGTCGACGTCACCCACCGTAACCGCCCTCCGGTACCAGCGGACGGCCTTCTGCTTGCGCAGCGCATATCGCACCTTGCCTTCATGGCCGGCCCCGAACAGGTTCGCCAGAAACCTCATCGGGACTCGCGCCTGATCGATGTCGTGGAACAGGTCATCAGACGTGTGATTCACAGTCTTGCGATCCTGGGATGCCATCACCGGTGACATCGGTGGAACGTAGAACAGCATGGGCATCGTTCGATACTCGATGTGCGGTGGCAGCGCCAGCTTCCATACCTTGACGAACTGGTAAACGGGGGATATCCGCGCTGACTCGATAACCGCTTCCGAAATCCCGTTCTGACGCGCGGCGGCGGCCACTTCCGGATCGTGTGGGTCCAGGATCACCGAACGCTGGGCTTCCACAAGTTGCTCGTCCGGGCTCTTGGCCACCTCTTCAATGCGATCGGCGTCGTAGAGCAGGACACCCAGGTAACGGATACGCCCCACACAGGAGTGAAAGCAGGCCGGAGCCTGGCCTGTCTCGATGCGCGGGAAGCACAGGATGCATTTCTCGGACTTGCCGGCGAACCAGTTGAAGAAGACCTTCTTGTAAGGGCAAGCCGCGATGCATGACCGCCATGCCCGGCAGCGTTCCTGGTCAAGCAGGACGATGCCGTCTTCGCCCCGCTTGTAGAGCGCCCCCGATGGGCAGGAGGCCACACAGGCGGGGTTCAGGCAATGGTTGCAGATACGCGGGAAGTAGAAGAAGACCAGGCGCTCGATGGCCGATAGTTGCAGCCTCTGATCCGGTGTGAGGCCCTTCAGGTTGGGATCGTTCTCGGCGTACACCGGTGAACCACCGAGGTCGTCATCCCAGTTGGGACCGGACTTGATCTGAATCAGCTCGCCGGTGACCGTCGAGACCGGCCGCGCGGTGGGCTGGTCCGGGCCCTCCGGGGCGTTGAAGAGCTCCTGATAGTCGTAGGTCCAGGGCTCGTAATAGTCGTCCATGCTCGGCATGTGCGGGTTGTGGAAGATGTTGAAGACCACCCGCCCCTTGCCGGTGGATTTCAGGCGCAGCTTGTCGTCCTTCACTTCCCAGCCGCCGCTGTACTTGTCCTGGTCTTCCCACTGTGTCGGGTAACCGGTGCCGGGCTTGGTTTCCACGTTGTTCCACCACATGTACTCGGCGCCCTTGCGGTCCGTCCAGATGTTTTTGCAGGCGATGCTGCACGTGTGGCACCCGATGCACTTGTCGAGATGGAAGACCATCGAGATCTGTGAGCGAACATTCATTCCGTGCTCCTTGTCGATCTGCTCCTACCACTTCAAGTCCGGTAGCTTTCGCACCAGGACGTGCGTATCCCGGTTCACGCCGGTCGGCCCCCAGTAGTTGAAGTGGTACGTGAACTGGCCGTAGCCGCCGACCATCAGGTTTGGCTTCAAGCGCACGCGGGTCAGGCTGTTGTGCCCGCCAGCCCGCCGGTATCCGCGTAACGGTGACTTTGGCACCGAGTACGTGCGCTCCGGCGAATGGTACTGGATGCAGATTCCCTGGGGGATGCGCGCGCTGACCGCCGCCCGCGTCACTACCACGCCATGGTCGTTGTGCACTTCGACCCAATCGTTGTCCTCGATGCCGATCTCGGCCGCATCGAGATGGTTGATCCAGAAGGGTTCCACCCCCCGGCTCAGGGTGGTCATCCGCTGGTTGTCACCGTACGTCGAATGAATGTGCCATTTGCCGTGCGGCGTGAGATAGTTCAGCATCTTGCTCGGTCCCGCTTCCTTGCTGAACCTCAAGTCAGCATACTCGGCGGGCAACGGCTTCGGTTTGTGAGTGGGGAGGTGCTCCCCGAAGTCCAGATAGCCGGGATGGTCGAGGTAGAAATGCTGGCGTCCGGTCAGCGTCCGCCAGGGAACCAGGCACTCCACGTTATACGTGAACGGCGAGTAGGGTCGGCCGTTTTCGATCAAGCCCGACCACATCGGGCTGTTCACAAAGCGATGGGGGCGGCTTTGGAGCTCGGCGTAGCTGACGCGTACGTCCCGGCTCCGCTCCACCAACTGAACCAAAGGCAGGCCAACCTTCGCCTCCATGTTTTTGTAGGAGCGGTAGGCCAGTTCGCCATTGGTGACCGTCGCGAATTGCAGGACCAGGTTGCAGGCGTGTTCGTCCTCGCTTAAGGAGGGGTAGCTGTCGCCATCCCACGTAACTGTTGGTCCCGTACGCAGGACCGTGTCGTAAAGGTCTTCGACCTCGTAGTGGGTGCCGTGCGCACCCAGTCCGTTCTTCCTGACACCCGGGCCAAAAGAGATGAATTGGTTGTACAGGTTCTTGTAGTCGCGGGTGACCACCTTGAATGCCGGCATAGTCTTGCCGGGAATCGCTTCCACCTCTCCCCGGGACCAGTCCTTCATGTCCGGCTGTGCAATCTCGCCGGGTGTGTCGTGGGCGAGCGGAGAGGCGACGATGTCCTTCACCGGATCCGGAAAATGCTT
>CAYLSS010000151.1:0-7633 GCA_964385765.1 uncultured Solibacteraceae bacterium | reverse complement strand
ACCGGAGGCCCTCGGCAAGCGACGCGGCGTAGTCGGCGACGCCGGTTCGCGCCGGGGGAAGCGGGGCGTGGTATCCCAGGATCACCGTTTCTTCGGGCGCGGTCCGAACAGGGCCGAGCCAACCCGGATGTGCGTGGCGCCTTCGGCAATCGCGACTTCGAAGTCGTTCGACATACCCATGGAAAGAGACGGCAGGGAGAAGCGTCCGGCCATCTCGCGGAGGCGCGCAAAATAGGGTCTGAGGGTTTCGGGATCGGTCGACCACGGGGGCATGGTCATGAGTCCGAGCAGCCGGAGATTTCGGTACTGGGATATGGACTCGATGAGCCCTGGAACAGCATCGGGATCGGCGCCGCGCTTGCTCTCCTCGGGCGAAAGCTTGACTTCGATCATGACGTCGAGCGAGCGGCCGTATTCATTGAGCCGGCGGGCGAGTTTTGCCCTATCGACGGTCTGAATCACCTGGAACATGTCCGCCGCCCGCCGGGCCTTGTTCGATTGCAGATGGCCGATCAGATGGAAGCAAGCCTCTTCAAGGCCGGCCAGATCCACCCTTTTGGCCTCGAACTCCTGAACATAGTTCTCGCCGAATTCGCGGAGTCCGGCGTCATAGGCTTCGCGGATCACATTGGACGGGAAAACCTTGGTTACGGCGATGAGGGTGATCTCCTCGCGGCGTCGTCCAGACCTGGCACAGGCGCCGGCGATTCGTTCTTCGACTGCTTCTATGTTTGTGTGAAGGCTGGCAACCACTCTTGTTTGATTGTGGCACGGTCCCGGGGCGACCAGACCCGTGCGGTGCGTTTCCAGTTCGGCTGACTATCGGCTGGCCCGATGGGGCAGCCTTTCAGGCCTGCAATTCCCGACCTAGCCGGCCGGGCGGGCGAGAAACGATGATCGCTTTGTGGGATGCACTTCACTAGTCTCGCCAGAGGTGGATGCCGCCGAGGAGGCCCGCGATATTCGGAACGATCTTGACGTTGGAGGGGAGTTCGAACTCAATCTTCTTGGCGTTACCCCCGCCCAGATAGAGCATGCGGTAGTTGAAGATTGCTTCCAGCACTTGAATGGCTTCCTTGAGGCGCTTGTTCCACTTTTTGGCGCCCTTGGCATCGAGCGTCGCCTCGCCAAGGCACTCTTCGTATGTCTTGCCCTTGCGGAACGGGTGATGACCAAGCTCGAGGTTCGGGACGAGCCGGCCGTCGACGAAGAGTGACGCGCCCATACCTGTCCCCAAGGTCAGCACCATTTCGACGCCCTTTCCTTCCACTACCGCCAGGCCTTGAATATCGGCGTCATTGGCGACGCGAGCGGGTTTGCCGATCAGCCTCTCGAGTTCCTTGGCCAGGTTCACACCAACCCAGTCCGGATGCAGATTCACCGCGGTTCGGATTTCACCGTCGATGACGACTCCGGGGAAGCCGCACGAGACCCGTTCCACTTCGCCGGACCTTTCGGAGAGCTCGCGGAGGACTTGCAACACTTCTGATGGCGTTGGTGTTTCCGGCGTCTTGACGCGAAGCCGTTCGCTAATCTGATTTCCTTGGGAGTCAAGGACCAGTGCTTTGCATCCCGATCCGCCGATGTCAATGGACAGGGTGCGCGGCTGAGTCGGAGCTTCGTGGTTCACGTTCCAGAGTGTATCGAAATGAATCCACTTGCACAACGGGATTGTTTCGGGAGCGGCAGGAGATGGCCCGGAAGAGTGGCGAGGCCTGGGGCCTGAGAAGATCGAGGTCCAGAGCACCGTCATCTAGGAGGTCCAGAGCACCGTCCTCTAGAATGAGAAGAGCCATCGGCGCCGGCGCCCCTATGCTGTCCCTGCGTGAAAATCTGAAGTTCTCGGCGGATGCGATGCGTTCGCACACGCTGCGGGCGTCGCTGACGATTCTGGGTCTCACCATGGGAGTGGCGACGCTGATCACGGTCATGACGCTGATTCAGGGCGCGAATCTCTACGTCGAGCAGAAGATCGCCAATCTTGGCACGAATGTGTTTCAGATCGGGCGGTTGCCGTTCGCCGTCGCCGATTTCAAAGTTTACATGAAGGCGCTGAAGAACAAGCGGATCGAGCTCGATGACATGCGCGCCGTGGCCGATGGATGTCTCGATTGCGCAGAGGTCGGCGCGACTGTAGCCAGGCAGGTCCGACTCCGAGCCGGCAACCAGGAACTCACTGATGTCCAGCTCATCGGGCAGACAGCGTCGATGGCCGGCATTGACACGCGCGAGATCCAGCAAGGCCGGCGCTTTACCCCAGCCGAGGATCAACGGGGTGCCCGAGTCTGCCTCATTGGCAGCCGCATAGCCGAAGAGCTGTTCGCCGGGCTTGACCCGATTGGGCGCACCGTTCGTGCGGGAAGCGCCGAATTCCAGGTGATCGGCACATTCGAGGCGATCGGATCGATTCTTGGCCAGGACCAGGACAGTTTCGTAATTGTTCCGATGGGCGTCTTCCAGCGGATGTATGGGACGCGCCGCAGTGTAACTCTCGAGATCAAGGCGGCCGCCGACGATCTGGTGTTCGAGCGGGCGCTCGACCAGGCGCGGCTGGCGATGCGCGCCCGGCGGCACATTGGTCCGGGCGAGGAGGAGGACTTCTTCATTGCCACGGCATCCACCTACATTTCTCTTTGGGACAGCATCAGCCAGGCCTTTTTCGCGGTCTTTGTCCTGGTGAGCTCGATCTCGGGCATCGTTGGCGGGATCGTCATCATGAACGTGATGCTGGTGAGCGTGACGGAGCGGACCAAGGAGATCGGCATCCGGCGCGCCGCCGGGGCCACGCGGCAGGACATTCTGGGCCAGTTTCTGACCGAGAGCGTCGTCCATTGTCTGATCGGGGGCGTTTTGGGCATCACGATTGGATTTGCGGCTGCGCTGGCACTCGATCAGTTCACGGCCTTTCCGGCGAGGGTCCGGCCGGAGGTGGCGGTTCTGGGCGTAGTGGTCAGTTCAGCGATCGGCTTATTCTTCGGCATTTATCCAGCCCGCCGGGCCGCTGGTCTGGATCCGGTGGTGGCGTTGCGAAGCGAGTAGCCCATGACGCGAGCCGAGGTCTATGAAAACCTGATGGTGGCGTTTGACACCCTGCGTTCTCACAAGGTGCGATCCGGCCTGACAGTGTTGGGGATCGTTATCGGTGTGACGTCGGTGATCTCGGTAGCCGCGATCATTCAAGGCCTGAACGGCTACATAGCCAAACGGGTCGAGGAAATGGGCTCCCGGACGTACTACATCTCACGATTCGCAGTGGGAACCGGTTTCGGGCGGGTTCCCGAGGAGATACGCAAGAGAGATTATCTTCATCCGTCCGATGCGGCGTACTTGCGTGAGGCGGCGCCGTCGCTTGAGATGGTTACACCGATCTCCGGACGCCCGTTTGGCCCGGCCGATCCCAACGCGATGCAGCCTAACGAGATCCGCTATGGCGGCGAAGTGGTGGAGGGCGTTATCCTGCGGGCTGTCGAGCCGGAGATGGCGCAAGTTATACCGCTTTTCGAAGTACAGCAGGGGCGATTCATCACGGCGTTCGACCTGGACCACTCGCGAGACGTCATTGTGATCGGGCAATCGATCGCCGAGTCGCTTTTTCCGCGGATTGATCCCATCGGACGAACTGTACGGTTCAATGGCCGCGAGTACGAGGTGATAGGCGTGTTCGAGGAGGATCCCGGGCTGTTCGGAAGTCCGGGCGCCGATCAGATGGTCGCCATCCCGTTAACGAACTTCCAGAAGCACTATCCGGAAGTGCGCGAGTACATGATTGCGTTCGTGATCGACCGCGATGCCGATAGCGACGTGGCGCTGGCCGAGGTGACCGACGCGATGCGCCGGCGGCGCAACGTTGCTTTTGACGAGGAGAACGACTTCGAGTTTTTCACGCCTGACTTCCTCGCCGATCTGTGGAACCAACTGACCAGTGCGCTGGTGCTTCTGACGTCGGTGATCAGCTCGGTCGGGCTGCTGGTGGGGGGTATCGGTGTGATGAACATCATGTTGATCTCGGTGACCGAGCGCACCATGGAAATTGGAGTGCGGAAGGCGATTGGGGCGCGCCAATCGGACATCCGCCTGCAATTTCTCATGGAGGCTGTCGCGTTGAGTGTCACCGGCGGAGTTTTGGGCATTCTGCTGGGAGCCCTCGTCGCACTGGCCGTGCGAACCGCGATACCCTATGTTCCGGCGACGTTGTCTGTGTTATGGGTTTTTCTGGGCGTCGTCATCTCGGTGAGTGTCGGCCTGTTCTTCGGCTACTATCCGGCCAGCCGGGCAGCGCGGCTCGACCCGATTGATTGCCTTCGATATGAGTGACATTCGACTTCTCACACCCGCCGATATCCCCTCCGCCATGCGGCTCAGCCAGGCTGCGGGGTGGAACCAGGTTCCAGCGGACTGGGAGCGGCTGTTGCAGCTCGAGCCCGAAGGCTGTATTGGGATGCAAAAGGACGGGGAGGTGGTGGCCACGGCGACGGTGGTGTGTTACGGGAGGCAACTGGCCTGGATCGGAATGGTGCTCACCGACCCGGGGCACCGCCGGAAGGGCTACGCGCTGGCGTTGATGGAGCACGCGATGGCCTGGCTGGAGAAGAGACAGGTGGATTGGTGGAAACTGGACGCCACTCACATGGGCCAGCCCCTTTATGAGAGGCTCGGCTTTGAAGTAGAGTCGCCTATCGAGCGCTGGGCGACGCAGGTCTCGCCGGCTCTTGAAGTTTCGGAATTGCCGGAAGCAGATTTTGATGCGGCACTCGACCGGGAAGCTTTCGGCGCTGATCGAACGCGTGTTTTGAAGTTATTGGCCGAGGAGTCGGCGACGCTCCAGGAGCGTGGGTTCGCTGCCGGGCGGCCTGGGTCCAATGCGTACAGTTTTGGTCCGTGCGTGGCTCGCGATATTGCCGGCGCCGGGCTCCTGGTCCGCTGGTTTTTGGGACGCCACCCCGGTGACGCCGTGTATTGGGATCTGCTTCCGACCAATCGCGACGCCGCGGAATTGGCGGCGGAGTCCGGCTTCGAGTGCCGGCGGGAGCTCGTGCGGATGGTCCGTCCTGGACGGACTGGGGCGACTCCGCTTCCAGCCGATGATTCGCTGGTCTATGCCGCGGCCGGCTTTGAATATGGATAAAGGCAGAATGACGCGCAAACGCTTTCGGTGGAAGACCAGGAGCAGAGAGATCCTCCTGGGGGAGCGAACCCTTGTGATGGGGGTTCTCAATGTGACGCCCGATTCATTCTCCGATGGCGGCCGGTACGCGGATCCCGAGCGGGCCTTCGCGCGCGCCCTGGAGATGGAGGTGGATGGCGCCGACGTCATTGATATCGGTGCGGAGTCGACGCGGCCATCTTCGAAGCGCATCTCCGAGCAGGAGGAACTGGCTCGGCTCGTCCCTGTTTTGAAGCGGCTACGCGACCGGCTTTCAGTTCCGATTTCCGTCGACACCTATAAGGCAAGCGTGGCCGCCAAGGCGCTCGAACTGGGCGCCGATATCATCAACGATCCCAGCGCCCTCACGTTTGATCCGCAGCTCATCAAGACGGTTGTCCAATATGATGCCGGTCTCGTGCTGAACCATATGCGTGGTACCCCCGACACCTGGAAGAAGCTTGGACCGCTGCCTGATGTGATTGGCGCAATCAGCGGGGATTTGCAGGCTGTTCTTCGCCGCACCCAGTTGGCCGGTCTGGACTCGGAGCGTGTGGTGCTCGATCCAGGCTTGGGCTTCGGAAAAAGGGGCGAGCAAAACTACGAAATTCTGACCCGTCTGGGGGTTCTGGCGAGGCTGGGCCGTCCGCTGCTGGTGGGCCCCTCGCGGAAGTCGTTCCTTGGGCAAAAAACCGACGAGGGTCAGTTGATGGCGACAGCAGCGGCGGTAACCGCCGCGATTCTCGAGGGGAGCCACATTGTGCGGGTCCACGACGTGAAGGAGATGATCCCCGTGGTGAAGACGGCCGATGGGATAGTGGAAGCCCGATGGCGGCGTCCAGAGCCGGACGCCGAGCGGGAGCGACGTCAACCGCGACCCCCGCGCCGGGAGCCGCCGTCGTCGCGCCGGAATTCGCCGTCGTCGCGCCGGGAGCCTCCACCGCGTTCAGAGTGACGCCCAGTTGCCGGTCTCGGCTGAATCGAACACGGCTTCAATCACCGCCATGTTCGCCTGGGCATCCTCGAGACTGACCGGGACGTCCGAGTCTTCGGCCACGGCTCGTGAGAAAGCGTCGATCTCGATTGTGTACTGGTCGCAGGTGGGAAATTCCTCCGTGATGATGCCAGCGCCGTCGGTTTGGCCGGTCTCGTCGATCCACAGGCGGCATGGCCGGTCATTGGGGGCATTGAATGGAATCTCGATTTCGATGCGGCCATCGGTGCCGAGGATTTGAACCCGCTGGAAAGGCGCCAGTTGGGTGGAAACCGTCCAAATAGATTGGCCTGAGGGGTAGTCAAGGATGGCCGATGTGAGCCGGTCGATGCCGAGTTCGGGGTCGCGCTCGATGATCGCCACCGCGCGGCGGGGCTCCTCTCCAAAAATGAACCGCGAGGTATTGATGGTGTAGCACCCGATGTCGTAGAGGGCGCCGCCGCCGGTATCGACTTTGTTGCGAATGTTTCGCGGGTCGGAGTTGCGGTAGCTGAAGAAGCTGTTGATGGCGCGCAGCGAGCCGATTTTGCCGTTGCGGACGAGTTCGCGGGCGCGGAGCCATTGCGGATGGGTCCGTATCATGAAGGCTTCGCCGATCTTGACGCCGTAGCGGTCGCGGTGGTGGATCAGCGTGGCGACGTCGCGAGCGTGCAATGCGATCGGCTTTTCGCATAGCACATGTTTGCCGGCTGCCGCTGCTTTCGCCGTCCATTCCACGTGCAGGTGGTTTGGCAGCGGGTTATAGATGACGTCGATATCGGGATCGTCAAGCAGTTCCTGATAGGACCCGTAAGCCTCGACCGGGCCAAACCTGGAGGCGGCATCGGTTGCCTTTTCGGGGTTTCGGGAAGCGATCGCCCGGAGTTCCGCGTACTGCGATAAAGAAAAAGCGGGCAGGAATTTCGTCATGGCGAAGTGCGCTGTGCTGAGGCATCCCCAGCGGATTCGGGGTGACATACCGGCAGTATCCCACGCGCGGGGGTGAGCAAGAAGGCGCCTGACGGTGGTGCTAGGATGAGAGATCGCATGGATTCGCGACGCAACTTCATCGGCGCATTTGCCGGAGGTCTCGCCGGAACGCTTGCGACCTCCCCCAGTGTGCTCGGTGCGAATGACCGTGTTCGGTTCGGACTGATCGGGGCCGGGGCCCGCGGAATGCAGTTGCTGCGAGAGATGCTGGCCTGCTCCCGTACCGAGTGTGCAGCCGTGGCCGATGTCTATGAAGTCCGGCGAACCAGGGCCGGGAGCGTTGCGCCGGGGGCGCGGCTCGTTTCTGACTTCCGGGAGCTGCTGGAACTCCGGGAGCTCGATGCAATTGTCATTGCGACCCCGCAGCATCTTCATGCCAGGCATTTTGTCGGGGCCATGGAGGCTCGAAAGCACGCATACGTCGAAAAGGCGGCGGCCTTGACGCTCGCCGATGCGCGTCAGATGCGGCGGGCCTTTCGCCGGGCGGGTGAACCGGTGGTCCAAATCGGGCATCAGCATTGCTCGTC
>CAYLSS010000150.1:0-7637 GCA_964385765.1 uncultured Solibacteraceae bacterium | reverse complement strand
GCCAGCACCCGAGACAGAGGCAAACCCCGATATTGGGGCTGCCCGCGATCTTCAGAGCTTGGCGATAGCCCTCGAATGTGCCGAAAATGCACCGCGGAACGCCGCCGAGCTTCTCCACCGGCGGATCGTCGGGATGGATCCCGATCCGCATCCCGAGTTCCTCGGCCACCGGGACCACCTGCCGGATGAAGTGCTCGTAGTTGTCCCACAGCTCCTGTTCGGTGTATTCGCGGCCGTGGGTTAATGGGGCGGTAAATTTCTTTCCATTCCAGTATCCGGCGTCGGCGGTGGCGAGGTTGAAGGCACGCGCCGAAGCGCCGCCCCGGGTGGTCTCGCGCGTGGTCGACCAGATGCCGTTGCCCATGTGGGCGTAGGTGGTGTAGTAGATGCCGGCCTCGGCGAGATTGCGCAGAAACTGCTTGTACTCCTCGATCTTTCGGTCCCGGCCGGGAAGGTTGAGCGTCACCTCTTCCATGTTGTGAACACCCGGGTTGCCGATATTCCAAACCTTCAGCCCGGTGCCTTCCACCCACTCGCGGAGGCGGCGGTAGTTGGCTGCGGTCGCCTCTTCCGGCTTGCTGCTCATGGTGACATAGCCGACTCCGAGCCGGCGGGTGAATTGAAGGTCCTCGTCGGTGGGATTTCCGCCAACCTGGAGCGCGATCTTCACCCCCGGGGGCGGATTCCACATTTTTGCGGCGCCGTGTTGAACAGAGCTCGCGGCAGCCGCCAAAGCATACTTGCCAAATGTACGTCGGGAGGGTTCTTTGATCATGGCGAGGGAAGTATATCAACTGGCGTTCGGGAACCAGAAGTCTCGGCGATGGCCAAGTCGATTCCATCATGGCGTTGCCCTCGGAATTTGAGTCCCGTGAAAACGCGAGTCCGGGTATCAGGACTCCGCTGGCGGCTTGATTCTCCGCTTCGGACCACCCACAATTGAGAGGTACTCTTGGGAGGTCTAAATGATTCGTAACTCGATCCGCCTTTTTCTGGCCGTTGGCCTGCTCATCTTCCTGCTTCTTCCGGTGCTGACCGCCGCGAATCTCTCCGGTACCTGGAAGTTCGTTTTTGTCACAGAGGGCTCCGAATATCCCCGAACAATCGTGATTACTCAGAACGGCGGCTCCCTCACCGGCAGGATGGGCGAGGAAACACTGACCGGCGCCTTCCGCGACGGAAAACTGGAGATGGAAGGAAAGCACTATTCGAGCGAGGCCGGCTACTCGGCGGTGCTGAAATTTACCGGGGTCGTCAATTCGGGAAAGATCACGGGGAAGGGCCTTTGGGACAGCTACCATCTGACCTTCACGGCCGCCAGGGCCGACTGAAGAGATTTACCGGACGTAGCATACCGCCGGGCTCCCCCAGACCATTGTGATATGAGGAGCAGGTACTTTCTGGCGCGCGCCGTTAACTCCGGGATCAACCTGGTGCTGCGGTTGCTGCGGCGCATCCTGGTTCGTGTCGATACTCTGATCACCCGCCATCGCTTCGGAGAGGAGTACTTCCAGCCTCCGAAAGTTGCAGGAGCCCGCCGTGAATGGCGGGAATTCTTCAATCGGATCGAGGGCGAAGAGGCTGATCTCCGCTACCGGCAGGTCCATATTGACCGGCTGGTGCAAACGATGCTGATCGTCCCGCCGCCGCGCCGCACGGGCTGCGCCCTGGAACTCGGCTGCTACATGCACATGGCGGCCGGTTTGGGCATGAAGCTCGGCTATCGCGAAGTGCGCGGGGCCTATTACGGTTCGCCGGGCGTGGCCGACCGCAAGACCGTAAACGCGGCCGGCAAGGAGTTGGGCTGCTCCATCGATCTCTTCGACGCCGAGCGCGACCGCTTCCCTTACGACGACGGTTCATTTGACCTCGTGCTCGCCTGCGAAATCCTCGAACATCTCAAACGGGATCCGATGCACATGATGAGCGAGATCCGCCGCGTTCTCGCCGACGGCGCCTTCCTGATCCTGACCACGCCGAATTCCGCCAGCCTCGGCAGCGTCATTCGCGCCCTCCATGGCTATCAAAGCCCGCAGATCTTCTCCTGCTATCCCGATCCCGGAAAGTGCGGCGAAGACACCCCCCACGTCCGCGAGTACACGCCTTACGAAATCAAGCAGCTTCTCGCCGCCGCCGGATTCCAGGCGGACCTTCTCTTCACTGACCGTATCGGCGGCTACACGGAGGGTACCTGGGCGCTCGAGTTGCTCGCGGCAAACGGTTTCGAAACCGAGTTGCGCGGGGAGCAGATCTATTGCCGGGCGATCAAGGATCCCACTATGCCGGTGAACCGCTACCCTTCCTTCCTCTACGCGGGTTGATCAATCCCCATGTTTATCTATACCGGCAGCGGTCGGCATTTTCCTGTCAGCGGGGGCGACGCCTTGCCATTCGAGCAGAAGTAGCTCTCGGGCCACCGTGCTATACTCGCATCCCGGCCGGCAAAACACCCGGCCTGGATGGAGCACCTCGATGAAGGCACTGGTGACCGGAGGGACAGGATTCGTCGGCGGATCAATCGTGCGCCATCTTCGCCAGCGCGGCCACGCGGTCCGTGTTCTGGCGCGCTCGCAGAGCAAAGTGGCGCACCTGGAAAAGATGGGCGTCGAGATCTCCCGCGGCGATATCCTCGAGCGCGGCTCGATCTCCCGTGCCCTGGATGGCTGTGACATCCTGTTCCACGCCGCTGCGATCTACGAGTTCTGGGGCACCGACAAAGATCACTTAATGAAGACCGAGGTCGAGGGTACGCGCAACGCCCTCGAAGCGGCCCTAGCCGCGGGCGTGGCCAGGGTTGTCTACACCAGCACCAGCGCCTGCGTTGGTGAGCGCAAGGGCGAAATCGGAACCGAGACGACTCCGCACCGCGGCTACTTTCTCACCCCGTATGAGGAGGCGAAGTATCACGCCGAGGCCGTCGCCAAACGATATCAGGATCGGCTCGGCATCGTCGTCATGCGACCGGCGGCCGTGCTCGGCCCCGGTGACCTGAAACCGACCGGAACCGGAATCATCAACCTGATCAACGGCAAGTACCCGGCCGTGTACCCTGGGGCCCTCTCCGTGATTCACATCGAGGACGTTGGGCTCGCCCACGTTCTCGCCGCGGAACTCGAACGTTATGGGGAGGACTATATCCTATCGACCGAGATCCTTCCGATGAGCGAGTTCTATCGGATCGTCTGCGAGTTGTCCGGAGCGAAACAGCCAATGGTGATCCCGGGCTTCGTCGCCGGTCTAGCCGCCAGGTTCTACGAATGGCGCGCGCGCCGCACCGGCCAGGAGCCGCCGATGACCTGGGATTCCTACGCGCTGACCTCCCATGGACTCCGGGTCGACGGATCGAAGGCGAAGCGCGAACTCGGGCTCCAGTATTCGCCGATCCGCGAGAGCATCCGGCAGGCGATCGAGTGGTACTGGCGTCAGGACCTGCTCAATAAAAAACCGGCCTGCGTCGAGTAAGAAGGATTCTTGAGCTGGCTACAATTGCGCCGCCTTTGACGACTCATCGACGGGATCCAGACCTCGCAAGCTTACCGTGAACGTGGCGCCGGCCCCGATCTCGCTCTGGACCTCGATCTGTCCCCGATGTTTTTGAACGATGTTCAGGCTGGTGAACAGGCTCATGCTGGCCTTGATCCTTGAACCCTCCACCGTGAATCCCGGGTTGAACAGGCGATCGAGCTGGTCTCCCGGAATGCCGCGTCCGGTGTCGGTAATCTGGAGGCACTGCACACCGTCGCGGCAGTACGTCTTCACGGTGATGGTTCCGTTCTCGATGATCGCCTGGGAGGCGTTCTGAAGGAGGTTCATCACCACCTGGTTCATCTCGGCGGGAAAGCCGTAGATCGGCGGTAGTTCGCAAAGCTCGCGCACCACGCGGATCCGATCCGGCAGTACCGGCTCGAGCACGGCCAGCGAATCTCGCACCGAGTCGTTGAGGCTGAACCTCTGGAATGGAGACTGGTCGAGCCGCGCGAAGCTCTTGAGACTCCGGATCATGCGGCTGATCCTGTCGGCGGCCGTCGAGATCGTATAACCGTTCTTGCGCAAGGCGGATACCGTCGCCTGCACAGATCGCCGGGACTTCAGCTCTTCCACCGTCTCACTGCTCTCGATTGCCTCGACGACGCGTTCGGCTGCCTTGACCGAAATGTCGGCCGCGGTCCGGATGGCGCCGAGCGGTGTGTTGATTTCATGCGCAATCGCCGCCACCAGGTCACCGAGAGCCGCCATCTTTTCGCTGTGCACAAGCTGCGCCTGGGTGACCTGAAGCTCGTGCAGGAGTCTGTTCAACTGCTCGTTCTTCTGCCGCAGCTCGACGTTTCGCAAGCGATGGATTTCGGCCTCGCGCTCGCTGCGCTCTACCTCGATGCCGATCTGCAGGTTGCGAAGCTTGGTGCTCTCCTCTTCATTGAAGACGTCCGCCCGCAGCGCATGAAATTTGCGGTGATGAAGCAGCGCGGCCTGGAGGTTGCCGGCCTTCTCATGCAGTTCCGATAGCAGCTCGTGCGCCTGTGACTCCTTGGGCTTGGCGCCGATCTTGCTCGCGATATCGCGAGCCCGTTCCAACACTTCCCGAGCCGCTTCCAGATGGTTCCGATCCAGATGAATCCGGCCAATATTCAGGAGGCTGGTGGTGAGCGCCTGCTGATTCCCGCCCTCCTCGCGCCGCTTCAACGCCTCGTGATGCAATTCGAGGGCTTTGTCGTACTCGCGCCGGTTCTGAAAGAGAACCCCGATATCGTTGAGCGCGCGAGACTCGCCGAGCCGGTTGTCGATGGCGCGGTAGATCGCCAGGGCCTTTTGATGACACTCCAGCGCGGCATCGGCATCGCCGAGCGACATGTAAACTGTTCCGAGTCCGGAAAGCGAGCGCGCCTCTCCGAGCTGTTCCCCTTGCTCGGCAAAGATGCCATGGCTCTTCTGAAAGGACTCGAGTGACTTCTGATGGTCGCCGATGCTCTGATAAATGCCGCCGATAATCGCATGGGCCCAGCCGATCATCCATGCATCGCCAAGCTCTTCGGCAATGCGCAGTCCGCGCATTCCTTCCTCGAGGGCTTGATCGTAGTTTCCAAGGCTCCAGTGGACCATCGACAACACGGCCCGGGCGTCGGCCTGCCGGCTGCGGTGGTCAAGTTCCTCCCCCATCCTCAAGGCCACCAGCGCTTCGGCAAGCGCCACCTTGTAGTTGGCGAGCATGTAGTGGGCGAACGCGGAGTTGCGAAAAGCCGCGCTCAAGCCCTCGCGGTAGGCATAGCGCTGGGAGAGGTCCATCGCCTCTTCAGCCAACCGGAGAGCGCGATGCCAGTCCCCGTAGTCCCGCATCGACCAGCCCAGATCATTCAACAGGTCGATCCGCTCCCGGACATGCTCCGCGTCGGCGGTCAATACAGCGAGCCGGTCCTCGAGGTCCTGAACCTTGTTGGGCATCTGTCTCAGTACATTGTCTCCCAGCCGGCCCGCATTCGGTACCGCCCCGGCGTAGTTCGTTGACTCTGGCCCTCTGAAAATGGTATTCGTTACTCGGAGTTTTTCACAATGAATTCCGGTTGACCTGTTATGAAATACCTGCTTAACGTCATCCCTTTTCTCGCGATTGCGCTCTCGGTTTCCGTTCGTGCGGAAAAGCCGATCCGCGCCAGAGTAGACTTCTCCTCCCAGATCCGCGACTGGGACGGCTTCGGAGTCAACTACGTCGAGACGGCTCAGACCCGGGATTATGAGCGGAATTCACAAGAATACGGCGGATTCAGCAGGCTCGACGAGCAGGAACGCCAGGAGATCCTGGACATGATCTTCGGCGAAGACGGCCTCAAGCCCGGCCTGCTGAAAATGTTTCTCGACCCGTGGCACGAGCCCGAAAACGACAACGATGACCCCCGCCGGATCGACATGAGCCGCTTCGACCACGTCACCACCACCAGGTGGCTGCGCTACTTCGCCCGGCAAGGACTGGAGCGGAACAGGAGCCGCGGGGCCGATCTGGATATCATCACCACGCTCTACGGGCCGCCCGCATGGATCACGAAGCAGAAATTCATACGGGGGCGCGACATCGGGTGACGAACAGTACAAGTCACCGGGTACCATGGAGGTCGCCGATGGCAAAATCCTTTACACCGCGCCCGTGAACTCGGTGACAACGTTTTTTGCTCGATAGTGGCTCTCTCGAGTCCTGCCGGTCTTGCTCAACCCGCTATGGAGCGCAGAATCTTGTTGCGCGGGGCGCGCCAGCTGCTTACGCTGCGCGGGCCAAACAGGCCTCGTCGAGGGCCGGAGATGAGGGCCCTCGGACTCATTGAGGACGGGGCGCTGCTCATCGTCGACGGCATTATTCGCCACGTCGGATCAAGCCGCCGCGTGGAGAATCTGGCCGAGGCCCGCGACGCCGTCGAACTCGGTGCGGAGGGCCGGCTGGTGATGCCCGGCTTCGTTGATTGCCGCACTCAACTGGTATCTGGGCCTTCCTTGCTGACCCAATACGAGCAGACAATCGGCGGGGAGCAGCCCGTGGAAAACGCCGCCCTCGGGGTCGACATGTCGTTGGTGGAGGCCATTCGGAATTCCTCGCGGCCCCGCCTTGCGATGCTCGCTCGGAAAACTTTGCGCCAGTTCGTGCGTCACGGCACCACTGCTCTGGATGTTCATAGCGGTCTTGGCCTCGACGACAAATCCGAGCTGAAGATGCTGCGCGCCGTGGATGCCGTCCAGCAAAGACCGCTCGATGTTTCGCCCACCTTCTACGGCGCCGCGGGCCTCCCGCCGCAATGGCATGGGACCGCGGACGACTACATCGACCATTTGATCGAGTTCACGCTCCCTAAGATACGCCGCCTGAAGCTTGCACAGTCTGTGGACATCCGGATGGGACCAGCCGGATTCACGCCGTTTCAGGTCAGCCGATTCCTCTCCGGCGCCAGGCAGCTCGGCTTCACCGGCCGCGTGACGGCATGTGAATGGGAACCTGATGAAGGGGTCCGGGTCGCCGCTGAAGCCGGGGCGCGGAGTGTCGACCACCTCGAATGCATGACTGACCGCGACATTGGCCTGGCCGCCTCCAGCAATCTGGTCGCCACACTTATGCCGGGAGCCTCTTTTCATCGCCGCCGCCAGACCTACGCGCCGGCGCGGCAGCTCATCGATGCCGGCGCCGCCGTCGCCATCGCCAGCGGCTACAGCTCAGACCGCTGCCCAACTGCGAATATGGGCGCCGTCGTTTCTCTCGCCTGCAACCTCATGCGGATGACGCCCGCCGAGGCCATCGCGGCCGCCACAATCAATGCGGCCCACGTCGCCGGATTCGGAGATCATGCCGGTTCCCTCGAAAGCGGCAAGCGGGCCGACCTCATCATGCTCAGCATCGCCGACTATCGCGAGATACCCTACCACTTCGCAATGAACCTCGTCGCTATGATGATGAAACAGGGTGACGTGGTTTACCCTCGCATGGAGTCTTCTTGGCCGAGCACCTAGTCGAATGCGTGCCGAACGTTTCCGAAGGGCGGCGGCTGTCAGTCATCGCCGAACTCGAAGCGGCCATCCGTTCCGTCCCGGAGATCTGGATGCTCGATCGCCAGACCGATGTCGATCATGACCGCTCGGTCTTTACTTTCGCCGGGCCCCCGGCTCCC
>CAYLSS010000149.1:851-7647 GCA_964385765.1 uncultured Solibacteraceae bacterium | reverse complement strand
CTGCGACCGGCGGGAGTGCGCAAGCGCGGCCGCGCGTACCGATCCGCCTGGCCTCGGTTGCCGAGGTCGCGGTGGCCCGGGGTCCCAGCCAGGTTCGCCGCATACGCTCCCAGCGGGCCGCGGTCGTGGCTGCTAACCTCTCCGGGCGCGACCTGAACAGCGTTTCCGAAGAGATCCGCCGGGAGATCCGGCGGGTGCAAGCCGGGGCAGCCGGCAATGTGACGATCGCGCTCGGCGGACAGAACGAGGAGTTGCAGGCCTCATTCAGGAGCCTCGTCATGGCGCTTGGACTGGCGGTGTTCCTCGTTTACCTGGTGATGGCTTCTCAGTTCGAGTCGCTGCTCCATCCGCTGGTGATTCTCTTCTCGGTGCCGCTCGGCCTGATTGGCGTCGTCCTGGCTCTGGCGGCGACCGGTACGACGTTCAGCGTAATGGTCTTTCTCGGCGTCATTATCCTCGCCGGAATCGTTGTCAACAACGCCATTGTTCTGGTTGACTTCACCCGGCAGTTGCGCCGGTCCGGCATCCCGGTTCGGGCAGCGCTGCAGCGAGCCGGGGAGGTCCGCTTGCGGCCGATTCTGATGACGACCCTGACCACCGTGCTCGGTCTTGTGCCAATGGCTCTTGGCTGGGGCGAAGGCGCCGAGATCCGCACGCCCATGGCGATCACTGTGATCGGCGGCCTGACATTTTCCACCCTGCTGACGTTGATTTTCACTCCGGTGGTCTATGAACTGGTCGACCGCCGCGACGCCGTCACCGCCCGGGCGAGCGATGATCTGCCCGGCGATGCTTCCCAGGTCCCTGAAATGGGAGATTGATCGCGCATGTCCCAGAATCCGATGGATCCCAAGACAGACCGCGAACACGACGGGGGCTCCGTGCTCCGGCTGGCTGAGTTCTCCATGCGTCATCCGGTTACGGTGTGCATGATCTTCACCTGCTGCGTGGTGCTCGGCGCGATTTCGATCTTCAAGATCCCGCTCGTGTTGTTGCCGGCCCTCAATGCTCCGTTCGTCCAGGTCTACGTGCCCTATCCGAACGCGACGCCCGCCCAAACGCAGGAGTCGATTGCTCGCCCGCTCGAAGAGGCGCTGGCCACGGTGCCGAACGTCCAGCGGCTCACTTCGGAATCCGGCGTCAACAGTGTTTGGCTCAGCCTGACGTTCGGCTGGGACGTCAATGTCGACTGGAAGCGCGCCGAGGTCCGCGAGAAGGTCGAACAGGTGCGCGGCGATCTCCCGCGGGACGTCGATCGCATGATGGTGCGCAACTTCGCCACCACCGATATTCCGATCCTGGAAGGCAACATCCATTCCGACCGCGATCTGCGCACCTCTTATGATTTCCTGGAAACCCGCGTTAAGAACCGCCTCGAACGCATACCCGGCGTGGCCGAAGTGGCGATCTGGGGCGCTCAGCGAAAGGAAGTCGATATCTACCTCCGGCTGGATGACATCAAGCGGTACCAGGTGGACGTTGGGACTCTGTTTTCCAGGCTGGACAACGCGAACCTCGATACGTCGCTTGGCCGTGTGACCGGCAATGACCAGCGCTTCAGTGCAATCGCCCGCGGGGCCATGGCATCGCTCGAGGCTATCAGAAACTTCCCGGTGAATGAACGGGGCCTTCCACTGAGCGAAGTCGCCGACATCTACTTCGACCAGCCCATCACCAATCAGGGCCGGCATCTCAACGGTGAGTACGCCGTCGGTTTCGAAATCCGCAAAACGTCTTCGGCCAATACCGTCGAGACCGTGCGGATGGTAGCGGCGGAAATCGAGGAGTTGAACAACGATCCCTCGATGAGGGGCACGACGCTCGGCATCTGGTTCAATCAAGGCGACGAGATCATGAAGTCGCTCACCGGCTTGCTGCAGTCCGGCACCGTCGGCGCCGTCATGGCGGTCGGCGTGCTGTTTCTCTTTTTGCGGCGGCTCGGAGCGACGCTCGTTATCGGCTTCGCGATCCCGTTCTCGATGATCGCCACCATCGGCTTCCTCTATCTGCTCGGCAAGTCTCTGAATGTGCTCTCGATGATGGGCTTGATGCTCGCCGCGGGCATGCTTGTCGACAACGCCGTGGTCGTGCTCGAGTCAATCTACCAGCACCTGGAAAAAGGGAAGGACCGGATGCTGGCCGCGCGGGTCGGGACCAGGGAGGTCATTACGGCGGTGCTGGCGGCCACGCTGACGTCGATCATTATCTTCGTGCCGCTCGTGTTCGGCAAGAAGACCGAGTTCAATATCTGGCTGGAGGACGTCGGCGCTTCGATCATCATTGCGCTTTTGTGCTCGCTGTTCATCTCGCTGACACTGATCCCGCTCGCGGTGGCGCGGCTGCTGGATCTCGAAGTCCGGAAGCCGCCGCGCTGGATGACCTCGCTCGCCAGCCGGATGCCGAAGCACCGTCACACGGTAACGGACCGCTACGTCGGTTTAATGGGCTGGAGCCTACGTCATCGCTATCTCGTCGGCTTCTTGCTGGTTCCCGGCATTCTGGTGGGGTCAGTCTTTCACCTCGTCAACAACGTACCTGATAATGCTCCGGGCGCCGAGGAACTCGATGACTTGAGCATCCAGTACGAGTTCAGCGAGAACTACCACTACGTCAAGATCGAGCAGGACTACGTCAATCCGGTCGAAGAATATCTGCTGGCCAACAAGGAGGATTTCAAGATCGACCAGATCTCCTCCTGGTATGGCAACAATCAGGCCAGCACCCGGATCTATTTCGACAAGGAGCGGATCACGCTCGAAGAACTCGACCAGATTCGCCCGAAGATATCCGAGAGGCTTCCCGTTATTCCTGGCGCCGAGATCAGACTCGGCTCGCAAGAGGGCGCTGACAACCGGCAACGGATCCAGATCAACATCTTCGGTGACGATCCGCAGAAGCTCAGCGAGCTGGCTCAGCAGGCGCGTCAGGGGATTCTAGGCCGCGAACAGTTCAGCGAGGTATTCACTGATCTGGACCAGGGACGCGAAGAAGTGCAGGTCCGGCTGAGCCGGGCGCTGACGCGAAAGTACGGCATTTCGCCGGAGTCAGTGGCGGGCGTCCTGGGCGTGGTGGTGCGCGGCCGCCAGATCCGCGGCTTCCGGACCCCGGATGGGGAGGTCGACATCTGGGTGCGGCTGCGGCCGGATGATCGGGAGGACCTCGAGGATCTGAGGTCCATCGTAGTCGGCAACGGCGCCGGCGGCGAGGAGATCCGGCTGGAACAGGTCGCCGATTTCGACATCGTCAAAACCCCCAACTCCATTCGCCGTGAAGACCGGCAAACTTACACGGCGCTCTCGGCAATCTATACCGGAGACAAGAAGGACGAAGGCAAGAAGAAAGTCAGCGAGATCCTCGACAGCATCGAATATCCGCCAGGCTTCGGCTGGAGTTACGGGTTCTGGACCAGGCAGGAATCCCAGGAAAATCAGGAGTTCCTGTTCAACATTGTGCTGGCGATGTTCATGGTCTACTTCGTGATGGCATCGCTGTTTGAATCCCTCGCCCACCCGTTCGCCATCATTCTTTCACTGCCCTTCGCGCTGGTCGGGGTCGCCTGGACGCTATGGCTCACCGGAACACCGTTCAATATCATGGCGAAGATCGGCCTGCTGGTGCTCATAGGGATTGTGGTGAACAACGGGATCGTCTTGCTCGATCACATTAACAATCAGCGCCGGGCCGGATACATGCGTCGCGAAGCCATATTGGTCGCCTGCCGGGAGCGCTTCCGTCCAATTCTCATGACGGCAACCACGACGATCGTGGGCCTTCTTCCGCTGGCGCTGGGGTCGAGCGCGCTCTTCGACATGCGCTATTACCCGCTGGCCCGCACGGTGATGGGCGGGCTGCTGTCTTCGACCTTCCTGACCCTGCTGGTGCTGCCGACCTACTACACGATGTTCGACGACCTGGCGCGGTGGATGAAGTGGATCTGGCGCGAGTCGTCGCCGCATCAGCCCGCCGCCGGCGCCGAGCCCGCACTCGGCGACTGAGCGCTGGAAACCGTGGGGCGAGTCGCGAACTCCTCGACCTTCAGCGCTCGCGGCGGTTGCTAATTAGGCATCTCGAGCCCTTGCCGCTTCCTGCACTTGCGAAGGCCGGCACTCTAACTCTCGTTATTTCGCTTGGCGGTAAACGCTTCAAGCAGATGCACTTACGGCGCGAGCGAGTGGCGAGAACGAGCCAGCGGGCCGATGCTGGAATCGTGTCCGAATCAGTTCTTCCAGCCGCACCCACTCGTGCGGCGGGGTCGGCGAATAGTAGCCCCCTCGCCCCACGACCTCTCCGCACAGAATCTGGTCATGGCGGTCCGCGCATACCAAAAGTTGCTCTTTTCGGACATGGCTGAGCAGGGAGCACCACGTACCGTCGGGCAGGCGCATGTCAGTGACCACGACATCGAACCCGCCGGCCCTGAGCAGTTTACTCGCCGTTCTCACGTTAGGCGCTGCAACAAATTCGATGTTGGAGCACCTCAGCCAGTCCGCCGCTACGGCCCGGTGCTGCGGACCCATTACAATAAGAATCCTGACACCCACTAATAACAGAATATTGCGGGAGTACTAGGACCACAATAGCCTGCGGGCGATTTTACAGCGAAGCAGGGGATTACCCTAGGAGAGTTCCGATCGACCACGGCGCGACCGGGCGCTCATCGCGGGTAAGTTTCGTTCTGCGATGTGGATTGGCCGAAGCAGATGAAGGCGCCTTCGTGGGATTCGCCATCCTCCATCAAGTCTTCGAGAGTGTACCTCTCGAGCGCGGTGCTGACTGCCGCGTTGATATCCCGCCAGATGTTGACGGCTTTGCAGGAGGCGATGCGGTCGCAGGAGTGCGGGTCAAGGACGCAGTCAACGATGCCGACTGGCCCCTCCACGGCTTCAATAATATGCAGTAGATTGATATCGCGCGGCGATCGTCCAAGAAGGTAGCCGCCCTTGTTGCCCCAGGTGCTCTTCAGAAGTGAGGCATTGCGAAGCGGGGAGGCAAGTTGAGAGAGATAGAGTTTCGAAAGTCTTTGCCGCTCGGCGACGTCCTTCAGTGGAACAGGCTCGACAGCGCCATGCGTGGCAATGTCGGCCATCATCCTGACGGCATAGCGGACACGTGTGTTGAGTTTCATGGCTGCTGTCCTTGTGGTGAACACACCCTCGTCACGCGGTGACGAGAGCCTTTGTGGTAGCCGACCCCGGCGACGACGGCGAGTCCGGTCAGAGCCAGCGAATGCGAGTTGATCGCTTTACTCATATTTGTACACCGGTTCTTTTTGAGAGTCAAGGACCTTTTACCCCTAATCATCCTTCGCCACGGCTGGAACGGTCTTCCGGTTCCACTCTGGGAAGCACGCGACGCCGGCCGGGACCTCGGACTGGTCGGTTTGGGCGAGGGAGTCCAGCGTGTATCTCTTGAGCGTCTCGGTGATCGCTTCGTTGATGTCGCGCCAGACGCCGATCGACTCGCAGAACTCGGCGCGCTCGCACGAACCTCGACTCTCCACGCACTCAATGATGCTGACCGGACCGTCGACGGCTTCCATCACCTCCAGCAGATTGATCTCCGCGGGAGGGCGCGCAACGACATACCCACCTCGATTGCCCCAAACGCTGCGCAGGAGACCGGCGTTGCGCAGCGGGTTGGCGAGCTGCGAGAGATAGAGCTTCGACAGGCCCTGTCGCTCGGCGACGTCCTTCAGTGGAACAGGGTTCCCCTGGCCGTGTTTGGCGATGTCAGCCATCATCCTGATGGCGTAGCGAATTCGAGTATTGATTTTCATCGTCTCTCTTTAGCCGCCCTGTGAATTCCACCAAACCGCCGATGACGATCGACACGGTTCTCTTACCAGTATGCTCCACAACCGGCACACATGACAGCAGCGGACCGGGAATTGCAGGCCTGATGCCATGAAATAGGGCTGTCGTCAATCTCCCTGAGGAGCTGCATTCAATAGTCTTGTCCGGATTTCCGCTTGGTTGTGCCATCGGCGGGCCTTTTTTGCGTTGTCCACTGTCCGGCGCGTCGCGAAGCGGATTTTCCGACCCGCGAGAGAGCCGCTGAAGATACCTTTCATTTCCGTGTCGGTTGCCTGCCGATACTTCCGCATGGATCAGGTGACGGGGAATGAAGACGTACCCCGGACAAAAGAACTTGGGAGGGACTGGACAATGACGACTACCACCGATACGAAATCCGCACCCGGCACGGTCGGGCGCGTGGCTAGCGCCGCATATGGAGCCGTGGCGTATGTGCTCTTTTTCTGCACCCTGAGCTATGCCGTCGGCTTTCTCAACAACGCCATCGTGCCGAAGGGGATCGACACAGGAGAGCCAGGGCCGTTCTGGCCCTCTCTTCTGATTAACGTTGCGCTGATGGGATTGTTCGGACTCCAGCACAGCGTGATGGCGCGACCGGGCTTCAAGCGGCAGTGGACGAAGATCATCCCGGAACAGATCGAACGCAGCACCTTCGTCTTGGCCACCTGCATCTGCTTTGCGCTGATGTTCTGGCAATGGCAACCGATGCCCGAGATCGTCTGGCAGGTGGAAAGCTCAGCCGGACGGGCAGCCATAGTGGCGGCGCACTGGGCAGGTCTGCTGTTTGCCGTGCTGGCCACAATGATGGTGAATCACTTCGACCTGTTCGGCCTGCGCCAGGTCTTCACGTACTTGCAAGGAAAGCCTTATCGGCCGATCGGATTCCGAGTGGTCGGCTTCTACAAGTACATGCGGCATCCGATTATGGCGGGCTTCCTGACTGCTTTCTGGGCGACGCCTGACATGACCCAGGGCCGCTTGTT
>CAYLSS010000149.1:0-841 GCA_964385765.1 uncultured Solibacteraceae bacterium | reverse complement strand
GGTAACCGCCTACGTCATGGTGGCGCTGCAATTCGAGGAGCGGGACCTGGTGGCTTACCTCGGCGACCAGTACCGCGACTACCAGCGCCGGGTGTACGGCTTGATTCCGCTCAAGAAGTATGAAGCGCCGGCCCGGGCTGTTCCGAAGCCCGCGATGGGCGACTGATGTCGCTGGAGGCCGACATGTTTCACATCGACTGCCAGTACCTCACTGCAGTGATTCTGGTCATGCTTCTCGCCGGCCCCCCGCTTTGGTGGGCCGGTGAGGCCCTGGCCGAAGCTCGAAACCAACCCGTCAAAATTGCCGCGAACACCTCTGGGGATGCCGCCGTCCGGTAGCATCCCCTTCCCTCCTGTACGCCTCCCCAAAGCATGGCGCCGCCTCCGGACACTTGCCCGGAACGTATGCTCCGGTCACTGCCGGGGCCCCACCAGGTGAGCCCGATCAGCCGGCCGATCGAGCCAGTGGGCGAGCGTTGAACCGATCTTTTCACCGGCGACCTCGTAGCGTTCTGTAAAACGGCCCGAAGCGCCGAGGATGCGGTAGACGTTTTTCGCCCATTCGAATTCACGACTCGCATCGCTCTCGCTTGCGGGCTGCCGGCGCGAATCCTCGGGATTGACCACCAGCAGATCTCGAGGAGCTGTGGCCGCCAACAGGTCGCGGACTTCATAGGCGCCGATCACACCGGGCAGAAACGTGCTGAATGGCTGCCGGTAGCGGCTGTCCTCAATCAATGACCGGTACGAGACCATGCCCCCGATATACGCGACCCGGCGAATGCGTGGGTCTAGGACCGCTGCGCAGGCGGCAAGCAGAGCGCCGGCGCCGACGCCGACG
>CAYLSS010000148.1:0-7650 GCA_964385765.1 uncultured Solibacteraceae bacterium | reverse complement strand
CCTTGGCAAGGGCGGCTACGCGTGGCAACTGGAGATGCTGGCCGATCGGCCGCCGATGAAGGAGCGTCCCGGAGGGAAGCGCTTGTTCAGGGAGCTTCAGCGCATCGCTCAGGAGAGCGAAATCCCGCTGGACCACGAGTCCTCGTCCTGGCCCTCGGTAGCGGGATTGCTGCCGGCAAAGAAGACCTGCGTTTGTGGAATGGGACCCATCGGACATCGCCTGCGCACCCCCCAGGAGTCGGTGCAGCGCATCAGCCTGGTGCAGCGCACGCTGTTGCTGGCGGAGTTTCTGGTGCACCGGATCGAGGAGAAAACCTGATGCCGGCCAAGCCGTTAGTCGACACGGAACAGTTGCCGCTCGGAGAGCGTCATTTCGGTCTCGCGCAGCGGGTGGCGACCTCGAAGCGAGGAATGGTCGCCACCGCACACAATTCCGCGACGCGCGCGGGGGCGGAGATGCTGGCCGATGGAGGCAATGCCATGGACGCGGCCGTGGCGGCGGCGTTTGCCCTCGGTGTTTGCGAGCCGGCGGCATCGGGACTCGGCGGTCAGACGATGATGCTCATTCGCAACGCCGCGACGAAGACGACGCTGGCGCTCGACGGTTCATCCCGCGCTCCGCACCGGGCCACTCCCGAGAACGTTGCGGCGACCGAGTGCAAGACCGGCTACCGATCGGCTACCGTGCCCAGTACCCCGGCCGTCCTGGACTATGCTCTTCGGACGTACGGCAAGCTGTCTCTGTCACGCGTGCTCGAGCCGGCGATCCGCATCGCCGAGGAGGGCTATCGCATCAGCGAGCTGCAGCGCAGTCTCTCGCGGCGTGAGCGGCGAAAGCTTTTGGCGGGCACGGCGGCGCCGTTCTTCCTGCTGCCGAATGGCAAGTCTTTTCCGGTCGGGTGGCTTCACCGGCAGCCGGTGCTGGCCGAGACCTTGCGGAGGCTGGCGAAACACGGCGTGAAGAGCTTCTACCGGGGACGGATCGCCCGCCAGATTCACGAGGACATGGTGCGCAACGAAGGGCTGATTCGCCGGGACGACCTGGCGCAGATCCCCTGGCCGATTGAACGGCGCCCGGTCGCCTGCCGTTTTGATTCACTCCGGGTGTTCACTTTTCCGCCTCCGGGGGCCGGACGTACGCTAGTCGAGATGCTGAACGTCTACCAGCAGCTACCGCCCTCGCTGCGCGATTTCGAGACGGCAAAAGGGGCGGTGGCCCTGGCAGAGTTGATCCGAAATGCATTCCGCGACCGGCAGGACCGGCCCTATGATCCGAGCTTCTATTCGCAGGTCACCGAGAAACGGATGGTCAGTCTGGACTATGCCGCCGAAATCGCCCGCAAACTGATTCGGGCGGTGAAGAGCCATGGGGAGACGACCCATCTGTCCGTCATTGACGCGGAGGGGAACGCAGTCGCTCTGACCCAGTCCATTGAAAAGGTCTACGGCGCCTGCTGCGCGACTCCCGAACTCGGCTTTCTTTACAACAATTACATGACGGCATTCGAATACGAGGACATCGGCCATCCCTATTTTCTGCGGCCGAACGCCGCGCCGTGGGCGAGCGTCGCGCCCACCATCGTGTTCAAAGGGCGGACCCCTTGGCTCGCAATCGGTTCGCCGGGAAGCGAGCGAATCACCCCTTCGATTCTGCAGGTCCTTGTTCGCTTGCGGGATCAAAAGCCGCTGGCGGCCGTCGACGCGCCGCGCCTCCACTGCTCGCTCAGCGGCAAAGTCTCACTCGAGGCGGCGCGCATGTCCGACGAGATACCTGAGGCTCTGGAGCGGCACGGATTCCAGGTGGATGTCCGGGAACCGTATTCTTTCTATCTGGGCTGTATTCAGCTTGTGCTCCAGGAGCGGGGACGGTTTACCGGTGTGGCGGATCCGCGCCGCGACGGCTCAGCCAGTGGACCGCATCGATGAGCCTGCCGATTCTGCTCTCGGTGCCTCATGCCGGCCTGCGAGTTCCACCGGAGGCCGAGCCATATTGCATCCTGACACCCGAGGAGATCGCGCGTGACGGCGACGAGGGGGCTGCGACCATCTACGATCTGGCCGGGGGAGTGGATCAGTTCGTCACTACCGAGATCGCCCGGGCCATCGTCGATCTGAATCGAGCCGAGGACGATCGCCGCAAAGACGGGGTAGTGAAGACGCATACCTGCTGGAATGTTCCCGTCTATGAGCCGTTCCCGCCCGCGGATGTGATTGAAGCGCTCCTGCACCGCTACTACCGCCCCTACCACCAGCGCCTCGACGAACTCGCCTCCTCGGGGGTCGCTGCTGGAGTCGATTGCCACACGATGGCCGCAAAAGGTCCGCCGGTCGGACCGGATCCGGGCGCCGAACGGCCGTGGGTTTGCTTGAGCAATGCCGACGGAACGTGCCCGCAGGCGTGGATCGAGGCGCTCCGGGACAGTTTTGCCCGGGAACTCGGGGGAAATGTCACGATCAACCACCCATTCCGGGGCGGGTACATTACCCGCACCCACGCCGCCACCCTGCCCTGGCTGCAGCTTGAGCTTTCGCGCGCGCCATTCTGCTCCGATGTGGAGAAGAGGTCCACAGTCCTGAGCTCGATGAGCAGGTGGTCAGAGAGTATCTTTATTCGGTAAACTGAATTTTTAGTCATGTCTGTACGAGTCGGTATCGTTGGTTTTCGGGGCTACAGCGGAGCGGAGTTGGTGGGCATCCTGTCGGCGCACCCACGAGTGGAGCCTGTATTGATGGAGCATCGGTCGGATGCGGAGGAGCGTCCCGTGCCGCGGGGCCGAGAGGATCCGCTGCGAGTGCCCTGCGAGGCTTCTCAGATCGCAGAACACGACCTGAAGGTGGTATTTCTGGCGACCCCGGCGGCCGTCTCGATAGAGCTGGCGCCTGCCATGCTCGGGGCAGGGGTCAAGGTGATCGATCTCAGCGGGGCGTTTCGGCTCGGCAGCGCGGAGAACTTCGCCCGCTGGTACAAAGAGGAGCACGCCGCGGAGGATCTGCTCGCGGAGGCCGCCTACGGGCTGCCGGAGTTCCATCGGGACCGGGTTCGCGATGCGCGGCTCGTGGCGAATCCGGGGTGCTACCCGACGGCGGCCAATCTTGCCATCCGGCCATTGGTGAAATCCGGCAGACTCGACCGGAGGGCGGGAGTTATCTGCGACGCGAAGTCGGGCGTCAGTGGCGCCGGGCGGAAGCCATCGCTGACAACCAGCTTCTGCGAGGTGACTGAGAACTTCTCCGCCTATTCGATTCTCGGGCACCGGCATGTGCCGGAGGTACTGCAAAATTCGGGTCTCGAGGAATCGGAGTTCAGCTTCGTGGCGCATTTGCTGCCGATCCACCGCGGGATTCTAGAGACGATCTATTTTCGTGGGGCGGCGATCAAATCAGCCGACGAACTGCTCGCGATCTACGACGATGCTTATCACGGAGAGCAGTTCGTGCGGCTGTACGATCCTGGGGTCGTACCTGACCTTTGCGCGGTGCAGCGGACGAACTACTGTGACATCGGCGTTCAGTTCGACGCAGCGACCGGACGAGGCGTGGTGGTGGCGGCCATCGACAATCTTGTCAAGGGCGCGGCCGGCCAGGCGGTGCAGAACATGAATCTCGTGCTGGGCTTCAACGAGGCCGAAGGGCTGCGATGAGGCTCCTCATCAAGTACGGTGGGACGCTGCTCGAAGATGCAGATGCGCTGGCGAGGCTGGCGAGAGAGATGGCGGGCGTGCGGCGGCCGGATCTCGAGATGGTGGTGGTCCATGGTGGTGGCAAGCAGATGACAGCTTTCCTCGCTGAGCGGGGCGTGGAGAGCCGCTTCGTTCGGGGCTTGCGAGTGACGACGCCCGAGGTGGTCGACGCCCTGCTAAAGATCTTTACCGGGAGCGTAAACCGGACTCTAGTGGCGGCTCTGGTCGCCGCGGGGCTGCCGGCCGTCGGCCTGAGCGGCATTGACGCCTGTCTGGTGGAGGCTGAACAGCTTGACCCCGAATTGGGCGCCGTGGGGCGTCCGGTAAAGGCGAATACCGGGCTGCTCGATACGCTCGTGGCGGGCGGCTATCTGCCTGTCGTGGCCTGCGTGGCTGGGGACCGGGAGGGCAACATATACAACGTCAACGCTGATCAGATGGCGGTGGCCTGCGCGGCTGGATTCCGTGCTGACCGGCTGTTGTTTCTTACTGATGTCGACGGCGTCCGGGGCGCCGACGGTGCAGTGATCCCCAAGCTCGATGTTGCCGGCGGCGCGCGGCTCATCTCGGAGGGGGTGGCGACGGGCGGGATGCAGGCGAAGCTCGATTCGGCCAGCGAGGCTCTGCGCCAGGGCCTGACTGAGGTCGTGATCGCGCCCGGCGCCGCGGAGAATCCGATCGCACGTCTGCTCGACGGGGAATTCCTCGGCACTCGATTAGTGGCCTGAAGACAATGCGGCAACGTAAAGCGACCATGCGAGACATCCCGGCGATGCTCGAGCTGATCAATAGCTACGCATCCGAGGAGATCATGCTGCCGCGAACCGCGTTCGAGATTGCCGAAAGCCTGCGCGATTTTATTGTCGTCGAGCGCGATGAGAGGATTGCCGGCTGCGGAGCACTGCACTTCTATACGCCCTGGACGGGCGAGATTCGCTCAGTCGCCGTCCTGCCTGGCGAAAAGGGGCATGGTATTGGGCGCAAACTGGCCGTCGCGCTCGAGGCCGAGGCGATGGAGTACTCGCTGGATAGTATTTTTGCGTTTACCTATGTGCCCGAATTCTTTAGGAAACTCGGGTATTCCGAAGTCGATCGGGATGAACTGCCGCTGAAAGCCTGGAAGGATTGCATGCGCTGTCCGAAATTCCAGTGCTGCGACGAGACAGCAATGATCAAGTACCTCGTGCCCGAGAGTACTATTAAACAGCGCCTTCAGCAGGCCTATGACGTCTTCCCGGTGCAATTGCCTGTCCTCCGGAAATGAAGTCCGGCCGGCACTGCAAGCATTTCGTTCCGTTTTTGTTGTTTGATAGCGGCTGAGCGTTAGAACTCCTTTCTCCATTGTCTTTGTCTCCTAGAATTAATTGAGAATATTTCTGGCCTAGAAGACTTTGATGTAGTATAAAGACGCTAGGCATATCGGAAGAATTCGTCTTAATACGAGGAGATTGGCATGAAGGCACAGACCGTTGGCGTTCGGGAATCGGCAGGCAGGATTCTTTGTTGCACGGTTTTTCGCTCCGGGGGACGTAAGCTCCTCGCGAAAGGGCACCTGATCAGTGATGAAGATGTCCGGCTTCTCGAGTTGGAAGGCATGAATGAAGTCTGGGTGACTGAATTGGAGGAAGGGGAGGTTGGAGAAGACGAAGCCGTCGCGACAGTGGCGAATGAGATGGGTTGCGGAGCCCTGGAGATTCGTCCGGCAGCCGGTGGCTGGGCAAACCTCATCGCCACCGAGAACAGTTGCGCGCTAATCGACGATGAGCTTCTGAAGCAGATCAACTGCACTTCGAGTATCGTGATTGCCACGGTGCCGAACTTCACCTATACCTGTGCCGGACAGCGAATCGCGACCGTGAAGAGCTCGCCGTTCGCGGTGGCGCGGACTCAGTTTGAGGCGGTCACATCGATCCTGCGCGAACGAGGTCCGATTCTGCAGTCCCGTCCGATCAGGAACGCCACGGTCGGCGTCATCTATTGCGATCCGGGAAGCGGCGACCGGGCCCGGCAGCTATTTGAGAACATCACGCACCAGCGGCTCGGATGCTATGGCGTGCGAGCCGATTATAGCCTGTCGGCGGTCGAGGACGAAGCGCCGGTGGCGCGAGCGTTGGAACACCTGCTCGATGCCGGACCGACCGCGGTGCTGATTGCCTCGACCACGGCGCCGGCGGGACCGGAAGACGCTGTAGGCCGGGCAATGTACCGGATAGGCTGCCATCTGGAGAAGTACCTGGCGCCGGTGGAGCCTGGAAACCTGCTGATGCTCGGCTACAAGAACGACACACCAATCCTTTCCGCGCCAGGATGCTTCCGCTCGACGAAACCGAACGCGGTTGATCTTGTGTTGCCCCCTATGCTGGCTCGCTACCGAGTCAGTGGCTGGGAGATCGCCTGCTTGGGCCACGGCGGGCTCCTGGTCTGACCCCTCCTCCTCCCATCATGGGCGCGCTCTTTCCGAGGAGCCCATGATGTAATCCCGCGCCGGGCGGCTCACCAGCGTCCGGCGCTTTTCTGAAATGCCGGCCATCGAAGATAGCGGCGCGTCCACCGATTCCCGGTATGATAGAGCCATGAAAATCCGGAGCGTCGATGCATTTCTGTTGTCCTACCCGATGCGTGAGCCGGTCCGGCTCGACTACCACGGTGGGGAGCGAGTCATACTCAAGCGCGACGCCATGCTGATTCGAATCGAGACCGACAACGGCTTGGTCGGTTGGGGTCCGGGACAGGCGAGCGAGAAGGCAAAGCAGGCCATCGATTCGCGGATTGCTCCATTCCTGGTCGGCAGGGACGCGGATGACCTCGACGCGATGAGGGTCGAATTCTTTGCCGCCGGGGATGTGGACCTGGATCTCGGGAAGACGTATGATGGCGTCGCATTGACTCTCTATGACCTGGTGGGAAAACATCGGGGCGTCGCGGTCTCGGAACTGCTCGGCGGACGCGTGCGCGATCGGATCCGGCTCTACGGCAGCGCCGGCATGTATCAGCCGCCGGATGGCTATGCCCGGGAAGCGGCCGGAATTGCTCGATTGGGCTTTTCCGCCTACAAGATGCGTCCGGCGATGGGGCCGGACAGCGACGTGGAGGCCGTCCGTCTGATGCGGGAAGCCACGGGCCCGGAGTTCGAGCTGATGATAGACGCTCATAGCTGGTGGCGCATGGGGGATCGCAGCTATAGCCCCGAAACCATCGCCGACCTCGCCCATCAGATGTCGCCGCATCGCATTACCTGGCTTGAAGAGCCGCTTCCACCGGACGACCATGAATCCTACCGTGACCTCAAGGACAAAGTCCCCGTCGCCCTCGCCAGCGGCGAGCATGAACCAAGCGAGGAGAGATTCCTGGACCTGGTGGCAAGCGGCGGCGTCGATTATGTGCAGGCGGACGTAGTTTGCCAGGGCGGATATGCCATCGGACGGACGGTCCTGAGCGCGGTCGCCCAGGCGGGACTCCGTTTTGCGTTTCACAGTTGGGGAACCGATCTCGAGGTCATCGCGGCCGCGCACCTCGGTATCTGCTGGCCGGAAAGAGTAGCGGAGTGGCTGGAATACCCCGTCTACAGCAGCGAAAAGCTGACCACGATGTATCCGTTCCCGCTTGCCTCGGAGATGCTTGCCAATCCGCTTGTCATCGAGGAGGGCCAACTGGTGGTTCCGGACACGCCGGGTTTCGGCGTTACCGTTGCCGAATCGGTGATCGAGAAGTACCCCTGGATTCCGGGCCCCTGGTCGCGGTTTACCCTGATCTCGCCGCCCGGCACGTGGAGCGTGACCGCCGACCACAGCGTCCAGTGGGCGGAGACGGCCTGACGGCCCGCCGACCCGCCTTTGCGCAAAGATTTACTAGACGGCTCAGGATGAATTGCTATGCCTGGACCGCGGCCACCTCCCGGTGCAGGCCGCGCAAGAACTGGAGCCCCTTTGTTGCAAGCTGCTCGGGAGAATCGGCCAACTGCCGCCAGATG
>CAYLSS010000147.1:4180-7655 GCA_964385765.1 uncultured Solibacteraceae bacterium | reverse complement strand
TGGCAACGACGATGATTCTCTTGCAGAAGCCGGCCAGAGGGCCGATGTCGGGCGCCTCTTCCTTCTCGGCAAAGGTGAAAAGGCAGATGTCGAACTCCCGGGCTGTTTCCCGAAGGAGATTGAAGATGCGGACCGCCCCGCCATGCGCGAGTGGCCAGGGAAGGTAGGGGCTCAAGACGCCGGCAACGGGCCGCAGATGGGACCCCGCACGTCCGTTGAAGGTCCATGTGCCCTGCGGGATGATCGTGCGGTCGCGGCGCCAGGGGACAAGCCATCGCGGGCGCAGGTGAATCCGGTCAAGCGGGAGACCGCTCAGGAAAAGCAGCGAGGATATGACGGACCGGATTTGGAGGTGATGACGCTCGCCCCGCCGATTGTAGGCGAGGATTTTCCTCGGAGCAAAAAAGAGCGCAGCGCGGCGCAAATCTTTGTGACGATCGTCGCCGAGCAGAATCGGCGCCATGCCGATCCGGTACGAACCGAGACGGCGGTGCAGTTGAAGCCAGAGATCACCGGCATTGCCCGGCTCGAGGACAATCGTCTCGACGCCTTCGACAGGATACGGCGCGCCGACGTTGACCGCGAAGTGTCGCCGGTCGGGCAAGAGCTCGCGGACTTCGGCGAGCATCGCTCCGGCACGATCCGGATCGCCGGACAGGAAGCTGACCACCACCGCTTCTGGATTCTTGCCGACTAGGCCGAATAGAAGACGTTTCGAAAAGGCTTTCATCGGTTCTCAGGCGCTCGGGCGGTCATCGTCTCGAGCACCGAGACGCCAGCCAGCGGCGCCATCGCTCCTCCGATGCAGACGAGTCCAAAGCCATAATGGTCAACCAGGGACCCAATCAGCGGCGAAACAAAGGTCTGCATCAGGCCATAGGCTCCGGTGAGGGTGGAAACGGCCAGCGCGGCATGTTTCGGGCCGAAGATATCGAGCGGCATGGCGTACACATTCACGCTCATCGCCGTAATCCAAAAGAAGCTGAGGCAGATCAGGGCCGTGGCGAACGCCGTTGACGACGTCAGCGGGACGGCCGCGGTCGCCAGTAGGCTGATGGTCGCGCTCAGCCAGTTGATGCGCATCCTTGCCCGAATCACCTCCCTTCCGGATGTCCGCTCATGACGGATCCAGTGCAATGCCAGCCACCCGCCGAACAATCCGCCGAGATTGGCGAACAGTGGCGGCATCCAGGCGAGGGTGCGGTTTGCGGCCTGTTCAGTCAGGCCGCGAGCCTCGACCAGGTAGAGAGTGGTCCAGTTGCTCCACAGGCTGTAGAGAGTCATGTAGAGGATGGTGCAGAGAATTAGCCCCCACAACCGGCGATCACGGACGACGGTGGAAGCGCTGTCCGTGGAGGTGCGAACGGGCTGTTCGACGGGCGGAACCCGCCTGCGAGCGGACAGCCAGAGCGGGATCCAGACAAAACCGAGCATTCCGCTGGCCAGGAACGACGCCCGCCAGCCCCATTCCGCTGCCATCGAACTCGCCACAAGCGGGGCCAGAATGGCTCCGGTGCTGAGCCCGACCTGCGTGGTAGCCATCCCGACTGCCCTTTCCTGGGCGGGAAGGTAGAGAGCAATCGCCTTGCTGGACGCCGGAACACCGCCGGCCTGCGCCACGCCGAGAGTCGCCCTTAGTACCAGGAGCCCGGCGAATGTCCCAGCCAGCCCGGTTCCCATCCCGGCCAGAGACCAGAGGGCCACCACCAGGCAGATACCCCGGCTGAGGCCCACCCGGTCGATGGTCCATCCAGCCAGTGGTGCACTGATTGCGTAGGCAATCGAGAACGCCGAGAGCAGCCAGCCGTAGTCGGCATTGGAGAGCCCAAACTCCAGCCGGATGGTGGCCGCCAGCGCGGGAAGGATCTGCCGGTCGAGATAGTTCAGCACGCTGGCCAGTGTGACTACCAGCAGGATGAGCCAGCGGGAAGGGATGCGCATCAGCGGAACTCGACGACCGCGGCTTCACCGGCGGTCTTCCATTTCGAGTCCTGCTTAACGTAGTACTCGACGGCCACCGGACGCTCCGGATCCTGCACGCCGCAGCCGAGCGCGGTCTGGCTCTCACCGCCTCCCATGATCACGAGTTCATCGGGATCGCGCACGAGAACCTGTACGTACGTCTCGTCGGCTTGCCGGATCACCAACCGGGCCAGTGCGTCCAGGCAGTCGACCTTTTCGAGCACACCCCATACCTTCTCTTTGGGGCGAGGATCGTCCCACCACTCGACGACGCCAGGCGGGTTGTCCGTGTCTTGTGCCTTCTCCTGCGCGCGCGTTCGCTCGACCATCTCTCGCCACTCTTCCCGGAGCCGTCTTTGCTCGATCCGGCGTTCCTCTGCTCGATCCAGCGTCGTGGAGGAGTAGCGTTCGGCGCGTTTGGTCTCCAATGCCAGACGCTGCTGGTAGTAGCGTTCGCGCTCCTCTTCGGTCCTGGCGGCTCGCATGGCGCCGCCCCAGGCGCGGGCGGCTTCCCGGAAGTCATTTGCCTCGATGAATAAACGGGCAAGCTCGGCCCAGTAAGATGCGTTCCGCGGCTCTAGCCTCGCCGCGTGGCGGAGGTTGGTGATGCGGAGAGCGCGAGTCTCGGAGATCGATGCCAGCAGCTCCCACGGCTTGGCCCACTTCGGATTCAACTCGGCGGCGCGTCGGTAGGCATCGCGCGCCCGTTCGGGCGCTTCCTGCCTCCGGCCGAATTCGACGTAGCAGCGGGCATTGCGCGAACCCGCCCGCACCGCTTCCTGGTAGCGGCCGAGCCCTTCGAGCGCGTCCGCGTAATCTCCATGGCGGGCAATCACGGCTTGATACGCAGCCGCTGCTTCTTCGCCCTCGAGCAGATCGGCAAGAGCGGTCTCGGCGTAAGGCTCCCTGAGGTCGTACGCGCTGAACCGTCGGGCCGAAACGGTGGCCCCGCTAAGCTCACGAGTTCCAAATTGGCCGGCCGCAAGGTAGCTTTCGACCTCGGCGTTCATCTCCTCGGGTGTCGTCGAGAAAGCGTTTTTGTAGGCGGCATGCCAGTCAGCGCCCTGTTGCAGATTAGAGAACAGCACACGCGAACGTCCGCTGTACTCCGGCGACACGACGAGCAGGTGAACCCGGGCCCATGCCACGTCGCGGCGCTCCGGCGGCGGTGGGACACCGATTCGCACTCGTGTCCCGTCTATGCCAGCCGCCGAGAAAAGATTCGCAAGTCCCCGCTCCAATCCTTCCGGCATGCGTAAAGTATTGTCCTCGAGCAATATGCGAACCAGCTCGGAGTGGGGAAGAGGCTGTCCTTCGAAGGCGGCGAGCATCCACGCATCCCGGCCCAGACGCCATTCGCCAGCCCGATAACGCTTTGCATCTTTCGCCGAATCAAACAGGATCAACCGCAGCGGCCAAACCGTCTCGAGTTCGGGCTGTCCGAGAATACGTCCAAGCGCTCCATGCACCTGCACCAGTTCGTTCAGTGCTTCCTGCCCGGCTTCCTCGCTGG
>CAYLSS010000147.1:0-4170 GCA_964385765.1 uncultured Solibacteraceae bacterium | reverse complement strand
AAACTGGCCGTGGACGTAACGGTTCCACCCCGCGCCGTGCAGGTGCGCGCCCGAGAGAATGAGGATCAGAAAGAGTCTTGCCACCTTAGTCGTATGATATTGCACCTGAGACCCAAAGGAGAATGCCGGGGCCGGCGGCGCTACCGAACCCAGGGATCACAAAAAAAGGGCGACCTGGCTTCGACGGCATCGCTGCCAGGTCGCCCTCCAGGAGGGAGCAAACTGAAGGAAATGGTAATTCAGAGCGCTCCACCAGTCCCGGGAGGCACACGCGCAACTTGCAATGTTGCGCGGCGGAGGATCGAAAAGCCCCCAGGACTGGAAGAACGACCTCAACCCGTCCACCCGGCCACCGGAAGGTAATCAGTGACCAAAAACTCCGGAAGTCCAATGTGTTGAGAATCGGACAACTTACGTGCCAGCGCTAAAGGAAAGCGATGCCAGATCATGATGATGTACGTGCCTTGCTGCCGGGCGATCAAGGAACAAGTTACTCGCAGAAGCCTTGTCTGAAGAACGAGAAAGCGATCCTGGGCTCCATGTCGCCACCCATGGGATTCCCATTCACAATGGGGTCCCTGTTCGGCGCTGCCTTAGTCAAAATGACTGTTACTTTAAGAGACGAATGAATGTCCGATTACGTTCCGTAGTCCGAGATCGCCTGGACGGGCGACTTACATCGCCTTGACGAATGCGAGATAGTTCACCGCGGACGAGTTGACGCGCGGCTCACCGTCATCTCCTGGACGAAAAGGGGGGCTGTCCTGGTCTTCGTCGTCACCAGGCTTCTCGTCGGCCGGCGCGGATGTTTGCGCCAGTTCAACGGACGCGGGCTCCGAAGGGTCTTGCTCTGCTTCAGTCGTGGATTCCGGACTCCGTTCCGTGGACTCTCCACCGCCGGTGTCAGCCGGTTCAGATACAGCCTCGGCATTCTCTGCAGCTCCACCCAGTGTCGTTTGCAGGCTTCCCTCAGGTATTTCATCATCGGGTACGGCCCCACCAGACTCCGGTTCCGAGTTCGCTTCTTCGTTCGGAGCCGGCTCCGGGGACTCTTCATGGGAAGGGGCTTCAGCCGCCGCCGCGCCAGCCGCGAGAGAATCGGATTCTTCCGCATCCTGATCGTCGTCCTGACGGGAAAGCCTCCCTTCGGGCTGTGCTTCCTCATCCGGACTCTCGGCGTCATCCGGAATCGCGGCCTCATCTGAAGCAGTGGGTTCCTCTACTGAAAAGTCAGAATCATCAATCGAATGCGGATCGGCCGGTTCTGTTTCCAAGCGGGCGGCGGTCCACTCGATAATAGGCGGAGCGCCGTCTTTTTTCTCGACATCCGCGCTGGCTTGTTCGACCGCTTCGTTCGCCGCTTCTTCGCGCGTCACCACGGGTTCTTCGTCTTCCACTTCAGGCGAGGGACCGGACTCAGGATCGGGTGCGGGTTCGACCGGCGCCTCCTCCTGGTCGAGTTCAATGAGTTCTGGCGAGTCGGGCATCTCCGGTTCGAGACCTGGCAGTTCCGGCTGAGCGTCTTCCGGTTCCACCGGCGGAGGAATACTTGAAACGGCAGCCTCAACGGCTTGCAGCGAGCGCGGAAAGGTGTCTACTGGTTCGAGAACCGGCAGTTCCTGTTCCACCCCGGCGCCCAATTGCTGGAAGCGTCGGGCGCTCACCATCACCCGTGCCTCGAGTGACCCGGCGGCGCGGTTGTATCCTTCCACGGTCCGCTGGAGGTTAGCCCGTATGCTTTCGAAGTGCTGCGTGAAAGTGCACAGCCGCTGGTAGAGGCTTTTACCCAGTGCACTGATCTCCTTGGCGTTATCGGCCAACCGCTCCTGCCTCCAGCCATAGGCCACCGCCTTCAGGAGTGCGATCAGCGTGGTTGGGGTCGCCAGGATCACTCCCTGTTCCACGCCATATTCGATCAACTCGGGATCACCCTGCAGGGCCGCACCGAAGAACGCCTCTCCCGGCAGGAAGGCCACGACGAATTCGGGTGTCTCCGGAAGCTGAGCCCAGTAGCTCTTGCTGCCGAGACGCCGCAGGTGAGACCGCACCTGTGCGGCATGCTCCACCAGTTTTGCGGAGCGCTTTGCCGGATCTTCCTCCTCGACCGCCTCCCGATAGGCCTTGAGCGACACCTTGGCATCAATCGCGAGTTGTCTTCGGCCCGGCAAATGAACAATGAGATCAGGTCGCTGGCGGCCGGCCTCGTTTTCGAAGCTGGTTTGCTCGTCAAAGTCGCAATGTGCTTCCATGCCGGCCATTTCGACGACTCGGCGCAACTGCAATTCGCCCCATCGGCCTCCGCCGCCCGGACTCCGCAGGGTGCTCGCAAGCTTCGATGTCTCCGTGCGCAGCAGATTCTGCGCGTCGAAGAGCATCTTCACCTGTTCCTGCACGCCGGCATGGCTTTGCAGAATGTCGCGGACACTCGTATCCACCTTGCCGAGCGACTCGCGCAGCGGCTCGACCAGAGAGCCGATCGCCTGCTGCCGGACGTCGAGGTCGCTCTTGGCGCCATCCTGGAAGCGCTGCATCGTCTGTTGCGCCAGGTTGAGAAATGCCTGGTTGTTGCTCGCGAGCGCTTCGGACGAGAGCGCCTTGAAGCGGTGCGAGAGCTGTTCCTGGGCTTCGGTAACAGCGGAAAGTTTCTCTTCGGCAAGTTTGCCGGCCTCAGCCAAACGGGCCGTCAAATCAGCCTTCGCCGCGCTCAAGTCAGTGTTCTCTTTGTGCTGCTTTTCGAGTTCGGCCTTGAGCTGTTCCCGGTCGCGCAGCAGGTCTTCAATACGCGATTCCTTGCTGCTAATGCGCTCCTCGAGCTTGCTCAGCTCTCCCGTCAACTCGGCCTTCGCCTTGTCATATGCCCTCGTGGTATCAGACCGCAGAATCATCCAAACCACGGCGCCGCCGAAGATAAAGCCGGCGACCAAGGCCAAAAAGAACGCGACTTGTTGCTCCAAGCTACACCTCCCAAACTGCGTGCTTTCTTCTATCGGCAGTCTCGGTCAGGAAGTGTAGGCAGGTCAAGTTATTGGTACTGGTGAGTCGGGCGCGATGAATGCGGCTCGTGCACTTTGCGAACCGTTTTTCGGAAGATCCCGAGTCTCATTTTCAGAACAGTGTCCGTGAGGCGGAGCCACCGGGCGCCGGGGTAGGATTGCTGGAGATGAACGTCGCGCTCGACGCCACGCCGCTGACGGTTTCCAGCGGCGGTATCGCCCGGTATACCGCGGAATTGAGTCGCGCCCTGGCGCGGGAACAGCCCGATGATAGCTACTATCTGTTGACAGATCAGAAAATTGCCGCTCCACCGGACGGCGCGGCCAATCTAAGGCTCGGGATGCCCGCGCCGGGATGGCTCCGGCGCCGCTGGTGGAGTGTCGGACTTCCAATGTCGCTCGCTGCGGGCCGATTTCACCTCTTTCACGGGACCGATTTCTCCGTTCCCTATGTGCCTGTCTGCCCGACGGTGATGACCGTGCACGATCTGTCACCGTGGCGAGAAGCGCGCTGGCATGCGGATGCGGCGCGCATCCGGCGGCGGACTCCTTTTCTGCTTGGCGCCGGGCTGGCCACCATGGTCGTCACTCCCACGGAGGCCATCCGCCGCGAGATCTGTGAGCGGTTCCGGATCTCCGAAGCGAGAATCGCGGCTGTCCCCCTGGCGGCCGCCGGACACTTCCGGCCGGCGACCCCGGTCAACCATCCCCGTCCCTACTTCTTCTACTCCGGCGTCCTCGAACCACGAAAGAACCTGGACATCCTTTTCGCCGCCCTGGAAGGTCTCCGCCGGCGGGCGGAGGCGGACCTCATTCTGGCCGGCCGCCGGCGGTCCGATTGGAGGCCGCCCCCTCTGGCCCCGGGGCTCGTCTTTCTCGGAGAAGTGCCGGATTCCGATCTTCCCGCCCTGCACTCGGGCGCCGTCGCGACCCTGTATCCTTCCGCGTATGAAGGTTTCGGGCTGCCCGTGCTCGAGGCCATGCAGTGTGGCGCGCCGGTGATCGCCTCGCGGGATCCGGCCGTGTCCGAGGTCGCCGGGGATGCCGCCCTGCGTATCGACCACGACAACGTCGCCGCCTGGACGGAGGCGCTCGTGGCGCTAATCGAGAATCCCACGCTCCGCGGTGATCTGGCCCGGGCCGGTCTGGCCCGGAGCCGCCGGTTCTCATGGCAGCG
>CAYLSS010000146.1:0-7668 GCA_964385765.1 uncultured Solibacteraceae bacterium | reverse complement strand
AGACTCCCGAATTAGCGATTTCGAGGTCTTCGACAACGGCAACATCTTCTTCATCACTCAGGACTACCGTTTGGTCGAGATCGACTGGCTCGGCAACACGGTTCGACAGTGGTACGCCAGGGGGCGGCCGCGGGGGGCGATCGACGGAGCGATCCCGGTCAACACGCTGACCTTCCACCATGAGGTGGATGAACTTCCAAACGGCAATATTGTGATCCTCGGCTCCGAGATCCGCGAGATCGACAACTACTACACAAGCGAATATGACGCCGACGCCCCGCGGAAACGGCAGAAGGTGATGGGCGACGTCATCGTCGAGTTCGACCGCAATACCGGCGAGATCGTCTGGGAATGGAAGGCGTTCGATCACATGGATCCCTTCCGGATCGGGTATGAGACCTTCAGCGGCTACTGGGAGCGGCGGGGCTTCCCCGGAGTGGTGGATTGGAGCCACGCCAACAACCTGCTCTATGACGAGAGCGACGATTCGCTGATCGTCAACTTCCGCTACCAGGCAGCGGCCATGAAGATTGATCGGGCAACAAAGGAGATCCAGTGGATTCTCGGCGAGCCGAGCGGCTGGGGTGAACTGTCCGAGAAGCTGCTCGAGCCGGTTGGCGAACTCCGCTGGCCTTACCACCAGCACGCTCCGAACCCGACTCCGAACGGAACCATACTCATTTTTGACAACGGCAACTACCAAGCGCGGCCCTTTACGCCGCCGAAGCCGCCACGACAGACCTACTCCCGCGCCGTCGAGTACAAGATCGACGAAGCGAACAGGACCATCGAACAGGTCTGGGAGTCAGAAGGTCCAGGCGAGGAATCAGTGGTGAGCTTCGCCATGGGGGACGTCGACTGGCTACCGAAGACCGGCAATATCCTTGTCGCTTACGGCTTCGTGATGGATCGCGAGGATGTCCGCAGCGGCCGCTTTAACTGGAAAAACGCGGTGACCCTGGACTCCTGGACTCGACTGCGTCAATACAAGCACACCGATCCGCCTGAAGTATTGTGGGAAATGGTTCTGGAGGACCGCGCCTCGGGCGACGCAGTTTCCTGGGCGTTGTTCGGCGCCGAGCTACTGGCGGACTGGACGCCGGAGTGACCTCGGGCTGCCGGTCCCGTTTGGCCTAAAATGCCAAGAGGATCTTTACGTGGTCGCCATAAGGACGGAAGAACCCGGGAGAGGCTCATGAATCGTCGCAATTTTCTCAAGTCAGGCGCTGCTGGAGTGGCCCTGTCTGCCATGAACACCCATGCGGTTCCGTTCGCCGACAGCAAGCCGATTCGCGTCGGGCTCATCGGCAGCGGGTGGTACGGCAAGTCCGACATCTTTCGCCTGGTCCAGATCGCACCGGTCGAGATTGTCGCCCTGTGTGACGTCGACCAGACGCACCTGGAGGTCGCCGCCCAGTGGTCCGTCGAGCGGCAGGCTTCAGGCAACAAGCCCAAGCTCTACAAGGACTACCGCGAGTTGCTCGCCAACGAAGAGCTCGACATGGTCGAGATCGCCACCCCGGACCACTGGCATGCGCTGCCGATGATCGAGGCCTGCCGCGCGGGCGTCGACATCTACGTGCAGAAGCCTATCAGCGTCGACGTCGTCGAGGGCCAGGCCATGGTGGCCGCGGCGCGCAAGTACGAGCGCGTGGTGCAGGTCGGCACTCAGCGACGCAGCACACCGCACCTCATCGAAGCACGTGACATCGTGCAGCAAGGCAAGCTCGGCACCATCGGACACGTCGACATCTTCTCCTACGGCGGTGGCCACCCGTTGATCGCCGAACCGGCGCCCGTGCCCGATACCCTCGACTGGGACTTTTGGGTTGGTCCCGCTCCGATGATGGAATACAGCCCAGAGATCCAGCGGCGATGGCGCGCCTTCATGGAGTACGGCAACGGCACGATCGGGGACATGGGCATCCACATGTTCGACATGGTCCGCTGGTTCATGGATCTTGGCTGGCCGAAGCGGATCTCTTCGTTTGGCGGCCTTCGCGTCCAGACGGGCGGCGCAAACAACATCCCCGACGAGCAGACCGCCATGTTCGAATACGAGAACCTGACCGTTGTCTGGCAGCATCGCCGTTTCGGGGCGGCCCCGGATCCCCACTACAACTGGGGCGCCTACCTGTACGGCGACAAGGGCACTCTCCGCGCCGGCGTCATGGGCTACGACTTCACGCCGGTGGGCAAAAACACCGAGACACTACACCGCGACGTCACATACGAACTCGAGGAATACCCCATCGACAAGACCGAGCCGCGACTGGAGAAGCACGTGGCCCCGGCAATCCGCGGCCATATGAAGGATCTTCTCGAGAAGATGGGAACCCGCGGCCGTCCGGTGGCCGACATTATGGAAGGCCACATCTCCTCGGCCTGCTGCATCCTGTCGAATATCTCGATGCAACTCGGCCGCACGCTGACATGGGACGCGGAAAACGAGGAGGTCGTCGCTGACGAAGAAGCCAACCGCCTGCTGCGCCGGCCCTACCGACGTCCGTGGATTCACCCGGAAGTAATCGACGTGTGAGGCTTGGTTTCGCGCGGCACAATCCCGGCCTACACAATCTCCGCCTAATCGAGCGGTGTCAGATCGACTTTCCGAAAGTGAACCTCCGCTCCCTCTGATTGAAGAGCAATCGCCCCGCGGGTCACGCTCGAATCGGTGCCGTGGTTCACGAGGTCGCCGTTTACCCACACCTTGACCTCGTCGCCTTCGCACAGGATCTCCATCCGGTTCCAGTGCCCCGCTGGTTTCTCGGAGTTGTCGGTCAGGTTCAGATGCCGGCGCCCTTTGCGGCGCTCCTCGGCGTTTGGGACCTCGATTGTGGTTCCGATGACCCAGAAGTCGCCGGCGTTATCTTTCGCCAACTGCACCTCGAGCGACTTCGGCCATTGTCCAAGCGCATTGGGCGTCGTGGTGTGAACCAGAACGCCGTTGTTTCCTTTTTCCGTTCCTTCCGGCCACCGCCATTCCACGACGAGCCTGTAGTTCTCGTATTCGTTCTTCGTCTTGATATACCCGGTTGGCTGGCCCTTGCAATAAAGAATGCCGTCTTCAACGGTCCAGACCGCCGACATTGGGGTGGTCGTGTCCTCCGCTTTGGCGTCGCGGTCCCAGAGATAGTGGGTCCAATTCGACAAATCCTTGCCATTGAACAGGTGAGTCGTCTCCGCGGCCGGAGCCGCGACAGCGATCGACATCAGAAGAATCAGTGCAAGTGCGCGCATATCAGTCCTCGAGTTTAGAAATCAGGCATCTGCATTGTACAACAAGGCCTTACTGAGATTTCTCGAGGCCGAGGATCTTTCGCAAGCCGGGATCGTTTCGGACTCGCCAAATCTTGCTATCCAGGTAGTAGTGAGTGAGGCCGAAGCCGGCGAAGAATCCGAAGGCCAGGTCCGACATCTGGCGCAGCGAATGGCCCGGCACCCGGTAAAGCAGGCTGAATACGAGGCCGATGGTGAGATAGGCCAGGATGTTGCGGCTGACCGCCGTGGGAATCCGTCCGAAGCGCTGCCGCCCGCCGGGTTCTCCCGCATACTTGTTGCGGTTGTGGAACCAGATGATCGCGTGGTATTGCAGGTTGTGAGCGATGGTGACAGTGGGCACGGCGGCCTCCCAGCTCAAGAAGTGAAATGTCAGCCAGTGCAGCGGCACGACACCAGTCAGCAGCAGAAGCTTCGGAACGTTCAGTGGAATCCGGTCGATATGGCGGCGCACCTGGCGGTGCAGGTAGCCGGCGACGGTGAGCCCGACGACCATCCAAAGCGCGGGTTCCACCCAGGGTGACAGCCCGGCCAGTGCCGCCCCTTCCGGCAGGCCCAGTTCCTCGGGGCCCCGGACGAAGAAGCGGTAGAACGGCGGGAAGGCGAGCATCAGGTAGATGAGCCGTGCATCCCACCTGTTGTCGGCGGGCGCCATGTCGGCATTCTTGACCTTGTAAAGCATCATGAAGCCGAAGTGCTGGCGCATGACGTGGTAGTAGGCCCACACTCCGACGAAGAGCGCGAGCCATCCCTTCATTCCGACCAAGACAAGCAAAGGCCCAAGCGAGAAGAAGAATACAAGACTCCGGAAGAGCAGCTTCCCTTCCCTGGCCCAGGAGTCACGGTCGAAGAAGGTTCGGCTCGCCATCCCGAAGATGTGGGTGCCGTCGAAGCCGACCGACCAGATCCACCAGAGCCAGATAGCGGGCACGGCGAAAGCGGTGTGGAGCAGCAGCATGAGGAAGCCGGCAAGGCTGCTGCCGATGACGAAGGTGAGGTCCGCGCCGCGGCCGATGATCCAGTTAGAGGAGAGCCGTGGGCGGACCGTCGCTGATCCCAGAGCAACGGTCGCCACGGCACCAAGGTATCACGCGCTTCCGACGGGCGCGAAGCTTCAACAGCGGGAGTGGAGTGAAGACGCCTCTGTGGCGAGAATCCGCCCCTGGATGAATACACCCTACCCGGGGATGGCGAGACGTCTTGCGACCCTTGCCGGGCTTCAGGGCAGCGGAACCGCTTGGTCCTGCGGAATCGGACTGCGATATGGTTTGCCGCCTGTCTGCTCCTCGAAGAATTCCCTGGCTTCCTCGCGCAGCCGGGCGTCGGTCAACAGGTCAACGCCGGTGAGCGCCAGGACCTTGGCGGCCACCATCGCTCCCTTTACCGCCGCGTCCGTGCCGTGGCAAGCGGTAGTTGCCCAGCTATGCCAGGGAACGTCCGCCGCCGCGGTGGTGACGCGCACACTGACCGTTGGGGTGATGTAGCTCACCTCGGCCACATCGGTGGACCCTCCCTCGACCGGTTCGGGCTCGTCTGCCATCGGTCCGATCTCATCGCGGAAGCCCTTCTGTTCGATTCCCAGATACTCTTGCAGCTTCCGGGCGAATTGCTGCTCCTGCTCGGTGAATTTCGGCGGGCCGACCACTTCGAGATTGCTCTGCATGGCCTCCTGAAGCGGGCGATTGAGATTCATCTCGTGGACTCCGGTGATGAGGAAGGCCTTGTGCTCGGTTCGGGTCGCCATGGCGGCTCCGGCGGCAATCTGCAGGATCCACTGATAGGATTTCTCGACGCTTTCGCGGTCAACATCGCGGACGTAGTACCAGACCTTGGCATATTCGGGCACCACGTTCGGCGCATCGCCGGCGCTTGGGATCACGTAGTGGATCCGCGCGGTCGGCTTGACGTGCTCCCGCATGAGATTGACGCCGTAATTCATCAACTCAACGGCATCGAGGGCGCTGCGGCCGTTCCAGGGATCTCCGGACGAATGGGCCGCCTGGCCGAAGAACTCGACTTCGAAGTTATTCAATGCCCGGCCGGGCTGATTACGGACCTTCGTCTCGTCACTCGGATGCCAGTCCAGGCAGGCATCCAGATCGTCAAAGACGCCCTCTTTGGCCATATAAACCTTGCCGACGACGGTTTCCTCGGCGGGCGTCCCATAGAGGCGAATGGTGCCCGGGAGCCCCTGTTCTTCCATGGCCCTCCTGAGCGCGATCGCCGCACCGACCGAAGCCGCACCGAACAAATTGTGCCCGCAGCCATGCCCGCTGGTCACGTTGTCGGCTCGGGCCACCTTTTTCGGTTCGGGACGGTTGCCGACACCGGGCAGCGCATCGTACTCGGCGAGGATTCCGATGATCGGCTTGCCACTACCGTAGGATGCGATGAAAGCCGTCGGCATTCCGGCGACGTTCCGCTCGACCGAGAAGCCCTCCTTCTCGAGAACATCACTCAGCAGTTCAGCGGACTCCCTTTCCCGCAGTGCGATCTCCGAAAACTCCCACAGCGACATCGAGATCTCGCGGATCTCGGGGTGTAGAGCTTCGACCTGTTTCAAAGTCGCCTGCTTGGAAGGCGTCAGGTTTTGAGCGGTGGCTGCCGCGGTCAGGACAAAAAGAAAGAACCAGCGTCTCACAGCGTACCTCCGGAATATCCCCTCAGTGTCGCATGAAAACGCCGGGGCTGGGCGCTCTACTTGATGGCGACGAGTTCGATGTCGAAGAACAGATCTTTGCCGGCCAGCGGGTGGTTGGCGTCGAGCGTGACCGACGTATCATCGACGTCAGTCACTGTGACGGGAATCTCCCGATTATCGGGGGCGCGCAAAGCGAGCCGCTGGCCGACACTGAGATCCACGTCCGGCGGAACTTCCTCGCGCTTGACGCTGATCACCAACTCCTCGCGGGTCTCTCCGTAAGCCTTTTCAGAGGAGACCTCGGTTGATTTCGCTTCGCCGGGCTCCATCCCGACAACAGCCTCTTCGAAACCCGGCACCACCGTACCGGAACCGACAACGAATTCGAGCGGATCGCGATTTGCTGATGTGTCGAAGACAGTTCCATCCTCGAGTTTTCCTGTGTAGTGAACGGCGACGTGGTCGCCTGATTTTGCCTGTGCCATTTGTGTTCCTTTCTGTTTTGACCCACTGTCATCACGCAGGTCGTCGACTCGATACCGGCGAACAATAACGTCCCGGCGGTATCCAAGAACCAGAAACTCACCCAGAGAAGTGAACCTATCCAGGACTAAGACCAAGGAAAGGATCTGATACTTGCCGTCCTCGTTTTTTTCATCGTCACACAGCCCGGAAAGGGAGGTCAAACCGGCCGTCGCTGAAGGTTTTCGAGTGTTTTGACGCGACAACATTCTCTGGCAATCTGAGAGGACGATGATTCGAGTCCTCTTGTGCGCCGCGCTTCTGCTGCCGCCGGCAGCCGCGGAGACTTATCTCTACTGGATCGAACCCTGCACGCGGGCCGGGACCGCCTGCCGCCCGGGAGACGTTCAACTGGCCGAATGGGCTTTGGAAGCGTGGCGCTCGGCAGGCGCCGGCCGGCTGATCCTGAAACGCGCCACGCACCGTGAGCAAGCCCACATCCGGATTCGATGGGCGGGCGGGCAGGAGGGACTCTATGGGGAGGCGCGGCCCATTGTCGTCGACGGCCGGCGCGGTGCGGAGGTTTTCGTTCGTCCGGATCTGCGTTCGCTGGGACCGGCGATCGCCGCCGGAGGGCGGGGAGATCGGCTTTTTCGCGACTCAGTTGTCTATCTCACCTGCCTGCACGAATCGGGGCACGCGTTGGGGCTCCGCCATACGTGCGACTTCGATGACATCATGTACGCATTCGGCTGCGGCGGAGATGTACTGGAGTACTTTCGGAGATACCGCCGCCGGCTGAAAGAACGCGACGATATTCGGCGCGTCAGTGGAATTTCAGATGGAGATCGGCGCCGGCTGGCGGCGGCGCTGGACCGGTAGTCCGGCGGTGTTTCGAGGAAGGGCGCGATCAGGCGTCGCCACTCTCTAACGCTCTCCGGATGAGTACCATCTGGCCGAGATGATAGGCGTTGTGGTCGGCCACCACGAGCGCCTCGCGGAGAATCGTTTGGCCTTCGCCGTGGGGAATCCGGGCGTAGAGATCTGTTGCCGGGTCCTTCACCAATTCGATTATCTGCTGCAACTCGTCGAGCACCTGCTGGACGCTGGCGTCCCAGGTCCCGCGGTCCGCCGGGCCGTCGGCCGCCGGCCAGTAACCGGCCGGCCATTCCGGCGAAACGTGATCGGGATTGCGGCTGAACTCGAGGATGTCCCACTGACAGAGCCGGATGTGCTCGAGTAGCTGCCAGCCGGTATGCGCAACGTTGTCGATCCGCACCCCGGCG
>CAYLSS010000145.1:2206-7689 GCA_964385765.1 uncultured Solibacteraceae bacterium | reverse complement strand
GATCCGCACCGGCGGATGTCGCTCGAGGAACTCTTCCTCCGTCGGCGCGCCGTCGCCCACGGCATACTTCAGTACGCGCCAGGCGAGACGGGACTGCAAGGCGGCCAGACTGGCTATCGCCCCGGTCTCTCCCAGTTCCGGTCCCGGAACCAGCCGGCCGACATCGATGATCTTTATCCGAACGCTCAGAGTACCGCGATTGTCCGATTCTCCTTCGGCCGGGATGTAGTTGAATTGTCCATGGAGCACATGGGTGGCGCCCGTCTCCCGGCCCATCATGATGATCGAAGCCTTCGTCAGGCGGCCTCGCGGCTGAATGTCGAGCCTGTTCGCCGCCTGCTCGACGTCCTTGCGAAGAACAACGGCGATACCGCTCAGGCGAATCGGCTCGGCGATGGTTTCGGCGGCGCTGTCGCCGATCCAGTCAAGATTGGAGTTGCCCGAAGCGTTGTGGAGCGGCAGGATCAGCCACCTTCCGGCGGAGATCTCGTCGCCGGCGAAGGCAAATGAGCACAGCCAGAAGACGAGAAGCCGCCGCATGGCGTCAGTTTAGCAGACGGCTCCTCGCGACCTCGGGAACCTCAGTTGAATACGAGCTTGGTCGACGTTCCGCCGATGTGGATCTCACTGATCCGGTACTTCCCGTCCCCATTGGCGTACTTAACGGAAGTCCGATCGTACTCGGTGTCGGCAGTTTCGACTTTGACGGCGGCCTCGACCTTCTTGCGGCCTTGCTGAATCGTGACCTTGCTGTCCTCGATTGTCAGCTTGCAATTGCCGGGCTTCAGTTCGGCATCGCCAACCAGAGAGGGATAAAACAGCGTGATCTTGTATATGTCGGCCGCGGATGCCACTGCCAAACAAGCGGTCGCGAATATCAACAGTATCGTCTTCATCACACAGAATGCTCCTTTGTTGCATGAAAAAGCGGGTTGGTCACCCGCTATCGATGAGATCCCGTTGTTAGGCCATCCGCCGCGGATGCCGGGGCCGAGACCTCAGAATCGCCGCCCGTGCGGACCGTTTGGCGTTTACCCGCTGCTAGATACGATGGATTTCCGGAATTGTTCCCCAATGATGAAAGAAATCTTCGAAGCCCCCAGCCAAGAAATTTGCGACCATCTCGGTTAGACGATTTTGTACCGATTCCTCCGTGCCGAAGCCATCGATCCAATCAGCCTGCGGTTCTTTTCGGAACCACGTCCATTGACGCTTCGCGTAGCGCCTAGTCTCAAGCCGCGTCGACTCCATGGCTTCGGCGTGGCTGAGACGGCCCTGGAGCACCGCGAGCGCCTGCCGGTAGCCCAGGGAATCGAACGGCTTCGAATCAGGCGGGAAACCGCGATCGAGGACTTCACGGACCTCGGCGACCAGTCCGGCGCCGAACATCGCCCCGGCGCGCCGGTCAACCCGCCCGTAGAGTTCCTGCCGGGAAGGACCAAGCACCAGTTTCAGCACGCGAAATCCGGTCAGTTGATTGCGCCCCCCGGCGAATGCTTCCGACATCGGCCGCCGCGTCAGCAGGCAGACCTCGGCGGCGCGGAGGAGCTTATTCGTATCATTTGGATGGATTCTTGCTCCCGCCGCGTGGTCCAGGCGATTCACTAAGCGGTGCAGAAAACCCGGACGCCACCGTTCGCGTTGGACAAGCCGGCCGCGCAACGCGGGATCTCTCGACGGACCCTCGAACAAGCCGTCGACCAAGGCCCGCAGGTAGAAACCGGTGCCGCCCACGACGATCGGCATTCGCCCTGAGCGGGCAATCGAGCGAAGAATGGGCCTCGCGCGTCTGGCATACTCGCCCGCGCTGAAGTCGGCGTCCGGGTCGACGATGTCGATCAGATGGTGCGGAATCCCCCGGCGCTCCTCCGGCTTGAGCTTCGCGGTTCCGATATCGAGGTACCGGTACACCTGGAGCGAGTCGCAGTTGATGATCTCAGCCGGCCACCGCCCAGCAAGCGCCAACCCGGCCTCGCTCTTGCCCGAGCCGGTAGGCCCGGCAACCGCCACCAGCGGCCATTGCACGCTGTGATTGGCGTGAGGCGAGGGCAATTCGATAGTATTTTACGCTGGATAGACCCGTTACGTCGGGCAACTCCTTCAACCGGTTGTACCCTTGGCCCGGCCAAACACATCTGATCAGAGGAAAGCTTTAGTATTCGAATCCCCTGGATGTTCGGTATAGTGTGTTTAAGAAGGGTTTACGGCTTAGCCGGGTCTTTCTTTTGGGGAGGCAAGACCAACTCAATCCAATGTCCAAGCATCTGCTGTCCATCAGTCTCGCGGCCGTCGTTTCGCTGACGGGGCCTCAAGCCGGTCTGGCTCAAGATCGGTCCGGCGAGAGCGACCAGGTTAGCAAGGCGGACGCCTACTACCACTTCGCCCTCGGACATCTTTACTCCGAATTGGCAACTGCCTACGGCAACAAGGGGCAGTTTGTCGACAAGGCGATTGACAACTATCTCCAGGCCATGAAGGTCGATTCCGACAGTGCCTTCGTTAGCGAGCAGCTTGCGGAGCTGTACATTCGGACAGGCCGAATCCGCGAAGCGGTGCTCGAATTCGAAGCGGCGGTGAGCAAGAATCCCGACGATCTCAACGCCAGGCGGATCCTGGCGCGGATCTATACCGAGCAGATCGGTGACACGCAGCGAGGCCGCGTCAGCGAGGAGATGCTGGGGAAAGCTCTGGAGCAGTATCAGAAGATCGCTGAACTCGATTCATCTGATCCAGAGGCCTGGGTGATGCTCGGCCGGCTTCACAAGTTGAGCACGGATTCGATCGCAGCCGAGGAGGCTTACAAGCGAGCCCTCGAGGTCGACGCTGACAACGAGGAAGCACTCGTTGGCCTGGCGATGGTCTATTTCGATCTCGGTGACCACACCAAGACGGTCGAGGTCTTGCAGCGCGTCGTTTCCAATAATCCATCGGCCCGAACCTTCGCGTTCCTGGCAAAGGCCTATGAGAACATGGGCGAACCTGCCCTCGCCGCGGAGACCTACCGCAAAGCGCTCGAAGTCCAGCCGCGCAACACGCAGATAAAGAAGGCCTATGCCCAGAGTCTCCTCCAGATTAACGACCTGGCCGGAGCAGCGAGAGTTTTCGAGGATCTTGTCAAAGAGAATGAACGAGATGCGGAGTCCTATCTGCGGCTGTCTCAGATCTACCGGCAGCAAGGCGAACTCCCCAAGGCGAGATCCGCCCTCGACTCAGCGCTTGAGCTGGCTCCTGGCGACCTCGAGGTCCAGTTCACAAATGTCAGCCTGCTCGAAGTTGAAGGGAAGACTGATGAGGCGATTTCCAGCTTGAAGGAGATTCTCGAGGCGACCGAACGGACATCTTACAGTCCGGGCGAGCGGTCGAACCGGGTCCTCTTCCTGGAACAGCTCAGCTCGATCTACCGCTCGGCAAACCGCGTTGAGGAAGCAATCGAAGTCTACCGCGAGATAGAGAAACTGGACCCGGACAGCAAGGCTCGGATTGCCGCGCAGGTCGCTGACACCTACCGTCAGGCGAAGGACTTCGATCGCGCCTTGGAACTCATTGAGGAGGCGCGGCGCGAATTTCCGGACAGCGACTCTGTCGGCGCCACCCGCGCCACGATCCTGGCTGACATGGGAAAGGCCGATGAAGCAGCGGCCGCAATCCAACAGGTTACCGGGGACAGAGACGATCGCACCGCCTACCTGACGCAGGCCCAGATCTATGAGAAGACGAAGCGCTGGGACCTGATGGAGGAAGCCCTTGACAAGGCGCTCGAGCTCTCCGAGTCCGAAGAGGAGAAAGCGACCGTCTTGTTCATGCGAGGAGCCATGTTCGAGAGGCAGAAGCGCTTCGACCAAGCCGAACAAGCTTTTCGGAAGGTGCTTCAGATCAACCCGAACAACGCTTCGGCGATGAACTATCTCGGCTACATGTTCGCGGATCGGAACACGAACCTCGAGGAAGCCCGCAAGCTGATCACCAAGGCGCTCGAGTATGAGCCCGCGAATGGCGCCTACCTGGACAGCCTGGGTTGGCTTTATTATCGTCTCAATCGCTTTGAGGAGGCCGAATCTTACCTCCGCCAAGCAGTCGCCCATGTCGCCAATGACCCGGTCGTGCATGATCACCTGGGCGACGTGTATTTCCAGCTCGGCAAGCTGCGCGAGGCCATCGACCACTGGCGCATCTCGTTGCAGGAGTGGGAAACCGCCTCCGCCGCCGAGATGGACCCATCGCAAATCGCCGAAATCAAAGACAAGCTGGAAGGCGCCGAGATCCGGCTGGCGGAGAGCACCTCGAGTCCGTCCAGCGGGAGACCGTAGCTCCAGGCGGCGGGCTGTTCGCCATCATTGCACGGCGGAATCCGGCGCGATCGCCGTTGCCTGCAAACTCATTGCTTGTCCTCCTCCCCATTCTGCGACTTCGGCTTGAATTGGGGTTCATCCGAAGGGAGGTTGTTATACGTCTTCACTCTGCGTCCCCAAGGGATGAAACGGCGAAATCTACCGTAGCAGGCGTGGCAGCGGAATGCGCGGACGCCCAACGGGTAGAGCAGGAAATCCAGCAGGTTGTGCCGGCGCGAGTACTGGATATGTGGCGAGTTGCAGCGGGTGCACCAGATTCTGTGGATCGGTCTTTGCTCGAGTGGCTGTTGTTCGGCGTCCATGGTTCAGCCCCAGTGAGGCCCCGATTCATTCAGTCTCGACGATCAGTCCTTCCGGGGCGACCGAGAAAGAGTGAAGCCGTTCCTGACTTTTCTCCTTCTGGCGATAAATTGTACGCAGATCTGCTGCCTGCTCCGGACTGCCGGCCAGTAGCATGAGGAACCCCCCACCTCCCGCGCCGGCCAGTTTGGCGCCGGCCAGATAAGGTCGCGCCTCGTCCAGCAGCGTTTCAATCGGAGAGTTGGTGGTATGGGGATCCAGTACCTGGTTCAATCGCCAGTGGCGGTCCAGCAACTCACCCAGATGCACCCATTCTCCCTCAGCCATCGCGTAGCTCATTTCGACTGCCAGCGTCTTGATGCTGTGAAGCACCTGCAGGGTGCTTGCTTCCCGCGCCAGATAGCTGCCAACCACCTGAGACAGAAGATCTTTTGCGACCCGGCGGATGCCCGTGTAGCAGAGCACGAACCGGTCCAGAAACTCCTGCCGACGTGCGGCGGCCCATTCGAGCGGCTGTACTCGAAGTCTCTGCCGCAGGCCGGGTCCCGTGGTCACCAGCTTTGCGCCGGGAAAAATCCCGCCCGCCTGATCCTGCCAGCCGCCGCCGGTTGTCATCAGTTGTTCGAGCCGCATTACCTGATCGCTGAGCGCGGCCTGGTCCAGATGGATCCCGGCCATATCGGAGAGCGCTCGCAGCATCGTCGCCCCGAGGATACTGCTCGTCCCGAGCCCTGAGCCGAGCGGCAGGTCGACCTCGGTCCGGATCTCTATGCCGCCCCCCTGGGCCTGCAACTGATCCGCCAGCGATCCTTCCCCGGTGATGATATTCAGCAG
>CAYLSS010000145.1:0-2196 GCA_964385765.1 uncultured Solibacteraceae bacterium | reverse complement strand
GAGTGAGGATCTCCTCGGTGCGGGCGAAGATGACCGTTTCGTCCCCGGCGATGCATCGAACCACGAGTTCGTCGATTCGCTCGACATCGGTGGCGATTGGATACTTACCGTCGATGGAGATGGCCATGTTAAAGACCGTCCCGCCCCAGTCAAGGCAGAATGGTGGCGTGTCGGACCAGCCACCCCCGAAGTCGACCCGTACGGGCCCGGACGCGCGCACCCGCTGGTGCTGCCACCCGCGCGGGGAGAAACGGCACTCCTCCCCGCATCCGTCTTCGACGGCCTTACGGACGTGGGCGAACGCCGCGCTTTGAGCCCGTTGCGCGTCTTGCTCCAGTCCTGCCTGACCGAGAAACAGGCCGGCCTGATAGTAGCGGCTGGCGGCTTCCGTGGGCTGGTTGTCCTCCAGTTGCCGGCCCCGTTCCAAAAGCGCCTTTCCGGTGTCAGTCAGCGCTGAGACTCCGGGAGACCGGCTCAGCATCGGACGGATGTCGCTGCCCGACTCGGCCAGAGCGACTGCGGTCTGGTGCCAGCTTGCACTGAGGCGCCGCGCCCGTGCTTCCGACAGCGCCTCGCCGTCCGCCCATTCGGCGCTATCGGCGAGCGACAGCCGCTCGGCGGCCATCCAGCGAGAGACTGAATAGTCCGACTCCACTCCTATCAGCCAACGTGCGCACTCCCAGGCCTCTTCCACCTGGCCGAAATCGAAGAGCCTTGCATTCCACAGGCTCCGCTCGCTCATCACAATGCCCGGCCAAACCATTTCGGGATCGAGTCCGACGTCCTCGAGCGCCTGCATCATCGGACGCCCGAACCAGGTTCCCGTATCCGAGGCGATCCGGCTCTTGGGGTTATCCGAAACGCCGTAGACACGGATCACCGTTCCGCGACGACCATCGCCGAGCCGCACCGGCGCCTGGTGCACCACAGTGCCGTCCGGCACTGGAATCGGTCCGGGGATCCGTTCGGCGCCATGCAGGATGGCGTTTCTTCCAACCCGAACCAGTCCCTGGAGGTTGCACTCGATGACCACCGAGCCCGAACCGATCTCGCCGCCGGCGCCGAAGATGCTATCCACGATCACGCCCGCCGAATCCACGCCCGGCGGGCTTGCCGCGCCAAGCCGCTGCTGGGTCGTATAGAGCTGCCGGAAGCTCGTGTCCTCTGTCATCAGGCGGCGAAAATGCGCGGTCGTCCCGATGTGCGTGAAATCGCCATCTACCACCGAGCACCAGAAAGGCACATTGCGCAGCACCGCGCCGAGAGCTGTCAGCGCCGGCGTCGCGTCATCCGCCGGGCTCCATTCGCCCGTGAGGGCGAGCGTGATATGTTCGTAAAGATCGATCTCCGGCCGGGCGCCGGGCTCACCCAGTATTCCGCTTGTCACCCTCCATCGCGGCCCGTTTCTCACAGCGCCCGCAAGCGCCGTCAGCCGCGCTGCAACCGGCGCATCGAATCGCAGCAGTCCGATGTCGAGCGCAACTTTGTCGCCGGGGAGCATTCCGCCAGCCCCCCGCACTTTTGTAGCCGACGGCTTCTGCAAGAAGGAATAGACCCGCCCCTCGTCGCCCAGCACGTACACGCCGTGCTCGCTGCCAACCTCCGCGGGCAGGCGCATCGCGACCCCACAAACACCGGGCCGCCCCCAATCGAGCTGCTCCGCGGGAAAGGTAAGAACGACGTCGCCCGAACCCACCACGAGCCCCGACGCCAGCCGTTCCACCCAGGCCGTCGACAGCACGAGGGTTTCGTCGAATACCGTGCTGACCTCCCCCCAGGGTGTTCTTACCGGAAGCGGGCTGAACAACTTGCCGGAGAGCGAATACTCGGGCAGCCGTCTGGAATCGCCGCCGGAATGAATCAGCAGCACGCGCTGGTCCCGCCACCACTGCTCAAGCGAATCCGCGCCGCTTGCGTTGAGTGACTTCCGCGCCAGAACGTTCAGCACGTTCAGCGTGGCGGACCCGCTGCCGATGCGCGAATCATCCAGATCCGGCACCACAAGATAGTCCGTTCCTGACGGCACCTGCCCGGCATCCAGTCTCCGGTGTATCTCCATCTCGTAGCGCTCAGCCTGGCGCACCGAGCCGGCCGTAACTACCACCGCTGTCCACCAGGGCGATCTCAAGGGGCCCGTGATCCGGGCAACATAAGCACGCCGGGCTTCCTGCCCGATCTCGACGAGTTTGGATAATC
>CAYLSS010000144.1:5447-7694 GCA_964385765.1 uncultured Solibacteraceae bacterium | reverse complement strand
GCACTGTCCGGAGCCACCGCAGGTGAACCGGGGGTGATCGTGATCGCCGGGACCGGCTCGATCGCCTTTGGCCGCAATGCCCGAGACGAAACGGCCCGAGCCGGCGGTTGGGGTTACCTATTCGGCGATGAGGGCGGCGCTTTCGATCTGGTCCGTCAGGCGCTGCGGGCCTCGCTGCGGCAGGAGGAAGGATGGGGGCCGCCGACAGCGCTTCGAGAAGCACTGCTTGAGGCGACCGGCGCCAGGGATGCCAACGCGTTGATGCACCGCTTCTACACCTCGGACTATCCGCGAGACCGTGTGGCGGCATTGGCCAAAGTCGTGGGAGAGACCGCCGACCACGGTGACCCGGTTGCCCTTCGGATCCTGCATCAGGCCGGCCGACATCTCGCCTCCATCGCGGCCGCCGTTCGGCAGCGGATCTTCGAGCGGATCGAAGCCGTCCGCATAGCAGGGGTTGGCGGGGTGTTCGCCAACCGGCAGGTCCGTGAGCGCTTCCAGCAGCTCGTGGAAAGCGACGGCTCGAGCCGCTACACGCTTTCCCGCTATCCCCCAGTCGGTGGAGCATTACTGGAGGCGTATCGCCTTGGCGGGCACACCATCAGGCGGCTCGAGGGGCCAGACTCTGGAGGCGATCAACAGGTCGGCCTCACGCGCTAGCGCTAGCCCGACAAGCAGTGTACCAGCCAAAAGGGGAACTCTATGGTTCCCAATCAGGGCAGTACTCCTGGCGCCCCGGGCGCCCTACTGGATGGCCAAGATCCACAACACGTAGCCCAGCCCCCCGACCAGCAGAAGCCGTCCGAGAAAGGACAATGACAGGAACGGGTTACGCGTCACGGGTTCGCCCTCACCCTCGATCACGGCGCCCACCAGGGTGGAGTAGCGAGGCCCATCGGCGCGTTGCACTGCCTTGAGAATTTCTTCACGCCCTCCTTTGTCGGCGATAAGGATTGTCGCCGAATTCATGCCGCGAGTCGTGGCGAGCATCTCCTCGCGCAGGGATTCAGGCATCTCCTCGAGCGAATGGAAAATGCGGGTCTGGCCATGCGTCGCAACAAAGATCGTCGAACACTTCGTCGTCATCCGGTCCACGGCGTCGCTCTACTCCTTCTCCCTGGCGGTAGCTGCCCCTTCTGCATCAGTTTTCTCATGCTCGAGTTTCGGGGTTAGATCGAGCGTCACTTGGATAAAGCCGAGTGCGGCTTTCGACAGGGCCTTGTCTTTACGATATATCAGCCCCAACCGGCGCGTCATGGACTCGGGGCCCAGGCGGACCCCGGCAAGCTGCTTGTTGCTGATCTCTTCGCGGCAATTCGCGCTGGCCAAAAACGCAATTCCCAGCCCAGCTCTGACGAATCGCTTCATCATCTCGGTCGAGTCCAGTTCCATCGAGACATGAATGTCCTCTTCCACCATCTCCAGCCACGAATTGAGCCGTGTGCGCGTTCGCCCCGCACGGGGAAGAAGCAGCGGCTCACCCACCAGTTCTTTCGGAGTGACCGCGGATTTACTGGCCAGCCGATGTCCAGGCGGCAGGATCAGATGGATCTCATCCGTATAGATTCGGACCACCTGGAGCTTCTTCGTGTCGACCGGAAGCTGGGTGATGCCGAAGTCGGCCTGATTCTCGAGTACCGCTTGCACCACGCGCGCGCCGTATGACCGGTCAACATGGAGCTGGACGTTCGGAAACTGTTCCTTGAACTGCGAGAAAACGTCCGGAAGCACGTAGATGCAATTGGACTCGTTCGCTGCGATGACTAGCTCACCGCGCGGGATACGCTCCAGTTCGGCAATGCTGTTCTGCGCCTGACGGCGCAACTCGAGTATTCGCTCGGCGTATTCGGCGAAGATCCTCCCCGCGGCGGTGAGCGCGATCCGCGTGCCAAGGCGGTCAAACAGAGGAGCGTTCAGCTCCTGCTCGAGCTGGCGCACCTGAGCGCTGATGGCCGGTTGGGTCCGGTAACAGGTCTGCGCCGCCTTCGAGAAGCTCTTCAATCGGACGATTTCGAGGAAAGTGTGGAGCTGATCCAGATCCATCGGCAGTCGTGCTTCCTGGGTCGCATCGACTTACATGGCCCCATGCCGGCACCGGTAGAGGCTGGCTGCTTCGAGCACACTACCACATTCCGCTGCGGCCTGGGGACTTCAGATTATAGCACGAGATTATAGCATTGCCCTTTCATCGGCCACGATTACACGATCACCACGATTAGAGAACGGAGGGACCAGACCTCGATCCCG
>CAYLSS010000144.1:0-5437 GCA_964385765.1 uncultured Solibacteraceae bacterium | reverse complement strand
CGGAACTCCATTTGTTCGGACACCTATCCTGGGTGGTGTAAGCCAGACGTCGGCCACACCGCAAGTTTGGGATAATATGGGCAGTGCCCCGAACCAGAGAGCTCGAACAGCAGCTCCATCACGCGCAGAAGCAACTCGAGTTTTTCCAGCGCATCAGTCGCATGATGGCTCGCGAGACCAATCTTGTGAATGTCCTGCAAGAGGTGGTCACGATGCTCGCAGAATACACGGGGGGCGACTCTTGCCTGCTCTACTTGTTGGATGGCGAGCAATTGGTCCTGTGTGCGGCCAACACACCTCACCTTTCCGCGGTTGGACGCGTCAGTCTGAGACTGGAGGAAGGCCTCACCGGCTGGGTAGCTCGCGAGCGGCGCCTGTTGGCCATCTCGAGGGAGGCATATCGGGACTCGCGTTTCAAGTTCTTCCGTGATCTTCCCGAAGACACCTACGAGGCATTCTTGTCGGCTCCGATCATTGCCCGGAACCAGGTTGTTGGAGTCATCAACGTGCAGCACCGCGCGCCGCACGCGCATTCCGGCAACGAGATGGAACTGCTTTCCACGGTGGGCGAACAGATCGGCGCGATGTTGATGCTGGCCAGGCTGGAACCGGCCGCGCTGGCACACCCGAACCATGCCGAGATCGTTCTAGCAACCAACTCCAGCCAGGACTGAGATTCTCATGAATCGGCTGCAATCTTATCTGTCGTTGATTCTGATGGCGCTCATCGCTATTCTTCCAGCCGCCGCCGCCGACCGCTGGGCCATTCAGTTTTTCCACGATGTTTTGGAGGAGAACTTCACCATTATGGACCTGAAGTTTCCCTCTCCCGAGCGCGGTGTCGCCGCCGGCTACGTGACCAGGAACGGCAAATCGAAGCCGATGTCGGTGGTGACGAACGACGGAGGAAAGACCTGGGACTACGTGAAGATCCAGGACGAAGGCCTGAGCCTGTTCTTCCTCAACGAGAACATCGGATGGATGGTGACCGAAGGCGCCCTGTGGAAAACCGTCGAGGCGGGCCGGAGTTGGGAAAAAGTCTCCGGCATAGACGAAATGCAGAGAGTCGCCTTCCTCAACGAGAAGGTGGGATGGGCTGTCGGTACGGAGAAGTCCGTTTGGGAGACGCGGGACGGAGGAGAGAACTGGAACCTGCTACCGGCCGCGGCCGAACCGCCGACATCGGACGAGCATACGAGCTACATCTGGATCGATGTGGCGCCCCCGAACCGCGTGACCATCACGGGCTACAGCGAGCGGCCCCGTGGCAATTCCATGCTTCCGGACTGGATGAACCCGGAGCAAGCCATTCAGCGCCGCCAATGGCCGACCTCGACCATCGTCCTGCAATCGGTCGATGGAGGTGCATCGTGGCATTCTTCGGTGACCTCGATGTTCGGCCGCGTCGTCCGCTTGCGGATTGACCGCGACGGCGTTGGCCTGAGCCTGGTTCAATTCCAGCACGGGTTCGATTGGCCAGCCGAAGTCTATCTGGTCGATACGAACAGCAAGGAAACAAAACGCACCTATCGCGCGAAGAATCATGTCATCACCGACGTGATGCTCACTGACAACCGCGTCGGATGGCTGGTTGGAGCCGAACAGCCCGGCAAGTTGCCCGGCAACCCGATCCCAGGCAAGCTCATCGCCTTAAAGAGCAGCAACCTGGTGGACTGGAGAATGACCGAGGTGGAGTACCGGGCTCGTGCCCGGCGCGCCGTACTGGCTCACGCCGGCGATGGTCATTTGTGGATTGGGACCGACACCGGACTCATTCTAAAGCTCATCTCGGACACGGCCGCCGAAGAGCCGGGAAACTGAGCGGGTTTCAAGAACAAAGAAGACGGTCCGCGTTTTATCCACACTTCTCCCACTGCTCTTCTCTCCAAAGTGGCTGAAAAGAAAGGCTTGAAAACTTTGAGGAAATTGGTTCATTCTGAACTGTTTTTAATTGACTACAAATCTGTTTCGTTCCATGATGGAGATGGTTCCAAGAGATTCACGGAACAGTGAGTCTGGCGGACGCAGTGAGCCTGAAACATGGATCCGGCCCAGCCGAGATTCTTCGGAATCCGGTTGACCGGTGAGGGACAGGAACTCAGGCGGCCGTTAGATAGACTTTCCGGCAAACAACGAACCGAGCGCTACGATCCGAAGGGGGACCATCCCCGACGGGGAGCGGAAGTTCGAGAATGGCCGGAAGCACTCGGAATGAACCGGGCAACGGGTTCCGGATGTTGATCCTCCCCGCGGGCACGCGCTGGCGAGGAGGGGAATCGGGGGCCGAACGGGTTCGGCGATAACCGGGTGTAGCATCGAAGGAGCAGGACGGGAGCGTTGACCCCGCCGCGGCAGAGCCTTTTTCGGCTTGGTCGCTGTGGCCGAGCGAAAGTCCGTTTCGAGATGCTGGTCTCTACCGCGTATCGTGTGTGCGAGCGTCACCAGGCGTTGATCGGTGAAGACCTCAAAAGGGTCGATACCGGGAGTCGGCGGTGCACAACGCAGATGAAGCGCGGATGCCACGCTCAGGCCGAGCATGCGGGCTGGAGAGCACACTGCCGAAGTGGGTCACTTGGAACCTTTTTTCTTTGACGGCTTCCAGCGGAGGCGAAACGAGACGAAGTTATAGCGGCAACGCTCGCAGCGCTGCTGGCGAGCCCCTATCCACAACAATGCTCGCCGGTAGAAAGGCGGCAGGTAGTACCTCTCCTGCCAGTCTCTCAGCTTCATGTTGGCGCACTTGGGACAGTGGGCGTAGAAGAGGTAGCGTAAGCGCCAGGGGTAGTCAGTGAAGCGATAGCCACATTCCCGGCATCGTACGTATGCCACGCCAACCAGGGTTTCCAGCCACTCGGCGAAGCTATGGTGTCTGGAAACACGAATGTTGCCTGAGCCGCACTTCGGACAAGAACTAGATGTTTTCATCGATCAAACATGAGATCAGCGACAGAAGCAGGCAGCGTGAGGCGCGTCTTGCGTCAGGCTAGGCGGTTCTTCGCGGATGAGCGTTCACATAGGAATCGACATACCGCGAGAATGCTTCCTGAATGGGCTCGCGCGCGGATCCGTCGCAGCGAATTCCCAGGCCTTCGATACTGCTCACAGGCAACAACCCGCGCGTGGTCGACGTGATGAAGACCTCGTCGGCGCGTTGGACATCGGACAGCGTTAAGTTCCTCTCTTCAATCGCGATACCCTCAACGTGAATTTCGGTCAGCAGCAACTGGCGCGTTACGCCAGGCAGGCAGCCGGATGACAACGGGGGCGTCCACACCTCGCCTCCCCTGGAGACGAAGATATTCGCCGACGTACATTCACTGACCTCACCATTCTCATTAAGCAAAATCACCTCGTCGAATCCCCGTTCCTGGGCCTCTTCCAGCCACACCAGGTTGTGGGACCAGGAAAGTATCTTGGTACCGGAAAAGATCGAACCTGCATGCCGCGCATCCCGGACCAGACCCACCTTGACGCTTTCACCCCAATTCCGGGGGGCTTTCGTGAAGGCGATCAGGTCATAGTCGCGCGAGATGTCGGGCCCCTCCCACATGCCGCCACGGTTGCGCACAACCACCACGCGCAAGGTGGAGTCAGCCGCCTGGTTGGCTTCGACCAAACGATAGAGACCCTCTTCCATTTCACTTTGGTCGGCTGGAAAAGGAATTCGCATGAGAGAGGCATCACCTTTCATCCGCTCCCAGTGACGCTCGAAAGCGAACAGAACACCCCTGATGACGCGGATGGTCGAGAATACTCCCCAACCGTTCAGGAGTCCGACCTGGCCGGGAGAGAGGCATCGCTCGCTGCCGGCCTTGATTTCATTATTGTGCAGTAAATACGAATGCATTCAGTTTGCCATTCTAGTCAAAACTTATGCTGCCTCGCCTGTATCGTCAATCCCAGTTTGGAAAGGGATTGATCCGTCCATGACGACAATCGCGAATCAAATCCGGAACTTGCGGGCGGCGGCGCAGCAACTTGTGAAACAACTGCTCCAACTCCTCCTCATCGCCGCTTAGCCACTCTCTCGGCACTTTTTTTAGGGCGTCGTCGAGCACCTCCTCGGGAAAATCGATCACCCGATTTAACCATGGCTGAAAATCGTCGAACGAAGTGACCTCCTCGTAGACCGACGGCCGGTAGTAGAGGCCCTGAATCGGCGATACCGGTAATCGCCAATGCGGGCCGTCGAAGATGTAGCCGTGATCCATCATTTGGGTGACAAAGCCAAGTCGCCGATACCCTCCCTCGGTCTCCGGCAGCCAATCCCTGAGCCTCGCCCGGAAGAAGATAGCTTGCCTGGCGTCGGCATTGCCGACCCATTTGTCGAACACCAGAACACCGAGGAAATGGCTCCGATTGGCGACGGTGCGCAGCAGGGAATCGGGGATGAAGTCATAAACGGCCATGGTGTCCGGATCGCCCGGGAAGCGAGAGCCGAAATGCCAGCCTGGTTCCACGGCAATCCTCCGCGTGCCCAAACTCATCGAGATATCCGGATGTTGTTCGAGAAAGCTCTCCGTCAGACGGATGATCGCCGTCCCCGGTGTGGCGAGGCGCAGGTAGTTCAGGAAAACGCTGGCGACGAGCTCATTGACTAGAATCCGGCGATGCTGCGGGTTGTTCTTGAATTTGACTATGTAATAGTGGCCGTCTTCGGCTTCCATCAAGTGAGCCTGAGCACCTCCGCGCATCTTCCGAATGGGCCGACGAGCGTTTACAGGCATGTGCAGGACAAACGAACATGATGGCACCGGACAAGCGTGCGGAGCAAGCCGATCCGGCCGCGCTATATTGGAGTGAGGCGAAATCGCCCCCAGGAGAAACCGGATGGCCGACGATACCACCCAAGCGCCCCCGCGCGGCAAAGACGAGGTAGCCCTCGAGCTGACGAAATTCATCGCCCTGCAAACCGGATATGGGAGGGGTGTCGCGGGCGCGGGTTTTTCGGCCAAGTCGCCGCGGACGCCGGAGGAGCAGGTGGAGGCGCTGCTCGAACTGTTCGACCGCTGTCGCAAGCACGTGTACCGGAAACCGGCTGACTGATCATTTGCGTGTCCGGCTTTCGGCAGCCTGCCGGCTGCTTTTGGAGCGCTCTTTCTTTCGGCCTGAGGAGGGTTTGGCGCTTCGAGACTTCTTTGTCTGCGCCGCCGCGTTGCTGGCTTTCTTCCCCCGTTTCTGCTTCTTCGCCGCGGCCTGTTTGACGTCCGCCCGCGTGGTCTTCTTGGCCACCGCTTTCCTGCCTCTCTGCTTCCTTACCGGCTTGGGCGCACCAGCTTCCTCTGGTTTCTTTGAGGTTTCTTTCTCCTCGCGGGCCGGCTTCGGGGGCACGGCCGGCGGTTTCCGGTCGGGGGTCGCTCGCGCCACGGGCTTCTTGGGAGGCGGCGGCTGGCTCAGATCGGCATCCGGCGCGGCTTCGATCACCGCGGAACTCGTG
>CAYLSS010000143.1:0-7704 GCA_964385765.1 uncultured Solibacteraceae bacterium | reverse complement strand
TGCAGCATCCGCTCCAGACGATGCAGCGGCGGCTGCACGTGCTCGGCCGTGGTCTCCAGGTTCTGCAACAGGAGGCGGACCCGTTCGCGATGTCCCCCGGCTTCCTGCCCCACGTCAGGCCGCTCACAAGCATTGATCAGGAACTTGGTACGCGCCAGGTAGGTTTCTTCATCGATCAGCGTGGTCGCCGGTATGGCCATGGCCGCCAGTACACCGGCGATGGTGGCGTGTACACCGGAGTACAGGAAGCACACCCACAGCCCGGCGGCGAAGATGAAATATACCAGGGGGTTGCGGACGCCGGCGCGATTCAGGATAAACATTATCGCCAGGAAGGCGGCGCCAATCAGAAGGGCGGCAATGTTCAGGTCGGATGTGTAAAAGAGGGCGATCACCAAAACAGCGCCCAGATCATCGACGATTGCGAGCGCCATCAGGAAAACCTTCAGTGGAAGGGGAACCGAGTCACCGAGCAGCGCCAGGATCCCAATCGCGAAGGCGATATCGGTCGCCATCGGGACTCCCCAACCGCTCACCTCCGGCGTGCCATTGTTAAATGCGACAAATATCAGCGCCGGCACCGCCATGCCCCCGGCGGCGGCGGCGATCGGCAGCATCGCCTTCCGCAGTGTCGCCAACTCTCCGGTTAAGACCTCACGTTTGATCTCGAGGCCCACCACGAAGAAGAAGATTGCCATGAGACCGTCATTGATCCAGTGGTGCAAAGTCAGGTCGAGGTTCGCGTCGCCGAAACCGATTGATATATGCGTGTGCCACAGATAGTGGTAGTAGTGAGCCCACGGCGAGTTCGCCCATAACAGAGCAATCACGGTAAAAACCAGCAAGACAATTCCGCCCGATGCCGCCTGGTGCGCGAACCGCTGGAATGGTCGATGAATGATGTCAATCGGTTGCTGCGGACTATGCCAAATGTTCTGAAATGAATCCATCGATGATCGAAGTTGCCCTTCCCCAGCAGGCGTGAACTCCGCCTGGCTACAAAGATTATCTTAGCGAACTCAGAGGAATCTGCTATTCTTTAGAGACGGCTCAGAGGCTTCTTCCTGGTTGTCCCTCCGAAGAGTTCGGGATTCCCTGAGGTAGAAAACTCGCGCTCGAAATCTGGCTACCAAATTAAAGACTCATATGAACCCTCTGTGGATGATTTTGATTGCTTTTGTCGTGATGAAGATTTCGGTCTTCTGCACGACCATCTACCTCCATCGGGCCCTGGCTCACAAGAGCCTCCGCCTTCACCCGATGGTGACCAATCTGATGCATCTGCACCTGATGCTTTTTACGGGCATACTCCCACGCGAGTGGGTCGCCGTCCACCGCAAGCACCATCACTTCTCCGACGAGGAGGGTGATCCTCACAGCCCTTACCTGAAGGGCCTGTTGAACGTGCTCTTTCTGAACGCCTACTTCTACACCCAGGAAGCCAGGAACAAGGAAACCGTCGCCAAGTACACACGGGACTACCAGGAAGACCTGGTCGACAAGATCCCCTCGCTCAGGCGCGGGTGGTTTGTCGGCATGCTGCTTTTCATCCTCATGTTCGGCTGGGCCTGGGGCATCGGTTTGTTTATCGCTCAGGGCGTCGGCTACATCTTCCTGAATGCGATGATCAACAGCATCTGCCACATGATTGGATACCGCAACTTTGACAACAAGGCGACCAACCTGCAGTGGGTAGCGCTGATCACGGGTGGTGAAGGGCTGCACAACAACCACCACCAATACCCCTCATCGGCAAAACTGGCGCAGAAGGATCACGAATTCGATCCGGCATGGCCGATCATCCGGCTGTTGGAAAAAGTCCGCTTGGCCGAAGTCACGCGACCGAAGCCATTGGCGAGAGCCGCGTAGACCTACGCGAGCTGTGGATAGAGCAGCCGTCCCTGGCGCTCCGTTCGCGCTCGCAGCAAATGCCCCTGGATGGACGTCACGTAAAGCGTCTTGAGATCCGCGTCGCCGAACGAGCAATTCGTGGGCTTGGAGACAGGCACCGGATGCTCCTCGAGCACCTCGCCTGTTGGTGAGAACACGTAGATCATCGGTCCCGGGCCGGAGTCCGTCGAGCCCGCCGTCGCCACGATATCCCCGTCGGTGTCGAGGACCATTCCGTCGATTCCGCGGTGAGGACCGAAATCGTGGAGCACCGTGTATTCGCCGAGGGAGCCATCGTCGTTGACCGGATAGGCGCGCAGTTCACGTTTTTCTGCCGGCAGGCGTCCGGACTGCGCCACATACAGCGTCCGGTGGTCCAGGGAGAAGAGCAGACCATTCGGGCGGGTGGTATCGAAGGTGACCCGGGTGATTGACCAGGAGCCATCGGCCTGGGGATCGAGGCGATAGACCGAATCATGGTCGAGTTCCTTTAAATCCTGAGTCTTACTCCACTCTCCGGCCGCGCCTTCATACCAGGGATCGGTGAACCAGATGCGCCCGGCGATATCGATGGCCAGGTCATTCGGAAGGTTTAGCTTCTTGCCCTCGTAACGATCCACCAGCGTGGTGACCTCGCCGTCCGGTTCGTAACGGACCACGCTGCGTCCCCCGCCGCAGCAGGCATAGAGCTTGCCCTCCGGATCAAACATCAGGCCGTTTGCATAGTTCGTATTCTCGCGAAACACGCTGCAGCTCTCGCCTGCGGGATCGTAGCGCATGATCCGGCTGGCATGGATCTGCGTGAACAGCAGCCCGCTTCCGTCCCAGGCGGGACCTTCGGCCACTCCGCCGTAAGGCTCGACGATGACTTCGAAGTTCCAACTCATTCATCTCCTCCGTAAAGTGGACGGCTCCGGCGAGCCGCTTCTCACTAGCTTGCCACAGGACGCGGGTGACAGGCCGCGACCCTATGGACACCCCAACGCCGCCGATCGGGCCGGACTGACAATCGGACTGATAAAGTTAAGGTTCAGAATGAATAATCGATTTGTAGTCGCACTGCTTGGGGGTTTGATGTTGGCATGCACGGGGGGCGGACCGGACAGCCGTCCAGGTCTGGAGAGCATCACGGCGGAACGCCTGAGGCAGCACATCGAGGTTCTCTCATCCGACAGGTTCGAAGGACGTTTACCCGGAACCAGGGGCGAGGAGCTGACGGTCGACTATCTGGTTGAGCAGTTTCAGGCGCTGGGGCTCGAGCCGGGCAACCCGGATGGCTCCTGGATCCAGCACGTGCCCCTGGCAGGTTACGAGTCAACACCGTCGCTGAGACTGACCGCCGGCGGCAAGCCGGTTGAGACAGCCTGGCTGGACGACTATGTGGCGGTCTCCCGGAGGCTCGTGCCCGAGGTTGAAGTCGACGGCTCCGAACTGGTTTTTGTAGGCTACGGCGTCGTGGCGCCCGAGTTCGGCTGGGACGACTACAAGGATGTGGATGTCACCGGCAAGACGATTGTCATGCTCATCAATGACCCGGCGGCCCCCGACCCGGACGACCCTTCCAAGCTTGACGAAAGCGTGTTCAAGGGCCGGGCCATGACCTACTACGGTCGGTGGACCTATAAATACGAGATCGCGACCGAGAAGGGAGCCGCGGCGGCGATCATCATCCACGAAACCGGTCCCGCCGGCTACCCTTGGGACGTCGTCCGGAATGGCTGGAGTGGAGACCAATTCGATCTCCAGAACCCGGACGATAACATGGGGCGGGTCGCCGTCGAGTCCTGGATTACTCTCAACAAGGCGAAGGAGATCTTCGCCGCCGGCGGCCACGATTTTGAAATCCTCAGGCAGGCTGCGGTTCGCAAGGACTTCCGGCCGGTGTCCCTTGGAGCGAAAGCGTCGTTTGGGATCGAAAACGAGGTTCGCAAGATCCAATCACAGAATGTGATCGCCAAGCTGGAGGGGCGTGAGGCGCCGGAGGAGTACGTCATTTATACCGCGCACTGGGACCACCTTGGCCGGCACGAGACTCTAGAAGGCGATCAGATCTTCAATGGCGCCTACGACAATGCGTCGGGAACGGCCGGCGTCATCGAGATCGCGCGCGCCTTTACCGTGCTCGACCCAAGACCGAAGCGCACGCTGCTGTTCATGCCCGTTACGGCCGAGGAACAGGGACTCCTGGGCGCGAAGTACTACGCGCAGAATCCCCTTTACCCGCTCGAGAAGACGCTCGCCAACATCAACGTGGATGGCCTCAACCCGTGGGGCGTGACGAGGGACATCGAAGTGGTCGGCTACGGCAACTCCACGCTGGATGACATCGCCGAAGCAGTCGCAAAGGCGCAGGGTCGCACGATTGTGCCGGACACCGCTCCGGAAAAGGGTTACTTTTACCGAGCGGATCACTTCGCCTTTGCCCAGCAGGGTGTGCCCGCCTTTTACACGCATTCCGGCAAGAACTACCTCGACAAGCCCGAGGGGTGGGGGCAGAAGAAACGCGACGAGTTCACGGCGAAGCATTATCACAAGCCTTCCGATGAGATCCACGAGGATTGGGACCTCGCCGGCGCCGCCGCCGACGCCCGGTTCCTGTTCGAGGTCGGTCTGGTTGCGGCAGAGAGTGATCCATGGCCCGCCTGGAAGCCCGGGACCGAATTCAAGGCCAAGCGGGAGGAGATGCTGAAGTAGTATGGATCGCCGCCGGTTTTTCGGAGCTCTCGGCGCCGCGAGCCTGGGCGCCCGTGAGGAGCGGCGGCCGAATCTGTTGGTGGTCATTGCAAATGGCTGGAGGGGACAGGCGCTCCCGTTCGGCGGCGGTGAGGTGAAGGCGGCCGCCATCCGGCGACTGGCGGCAGGGGGAGTGCAACTTTCCCGGGCTTACACACCGAATCCGGAAGCTGAACCGGCCCTCACTGCCATCCAGACGGGACGCTATTCGCACTTGGCCGGCCGCAATCCGCTCGAAGAGTCGTTCCCCGGCGCCGGGGTCACGGTCGACACCATCGAGGATGCGATTCGAGTCATCCGTGATCGGGATGGCGAACACCCCTTTCGTTTGCGCGTGGTGACCGGCCAGCCGGCTACCGGAGCCATTGCCCAGAGCCTGGTCGAATCCTACCTCGAGCGCAAGTTTCGTTTACGATTGAACGTCCCCGCTGAGATGGCGGGATACGTCCGGCGGCCGCTCGCCGAATACTACGCCCGATGTTCGAACCTGGATGCCGGGATTGGCCGGATTCTCAGTGCACTGGACGCCACGGAGATTGCGGCGGATACGATCTTCGTTGTGACGTCCACGCACGGAAGCATGCTTGGCTCGCATGGTCTTCAGGGTGGCGGCGAGCACTATGAGGAGTCCGTGCGGGTCCCGCTGTTGATTCGCTATCCCCGCCGGGTAGTCGCCGCGCGGACGATCGATATGCCAGTTTCGACCATCGATCTCGCACCGACCCTGCTCAGTCTCGCCCGCGTGGACATTCCGGACGGCCTTCAGGGGCTGAGCCTCTCGCCATGGCTGCTCGGGGGGGGCGGTCCTCGCTCGGAGTCGGTCTATTGCCAGGGACGACTCGGGCGCGAGCAGGAATGGCGGATGGTGGTCCGCGGGCTTGACAAGGTGGTCGTGAATCGCGATCTCGAGATCACGCACTTGTATAATCTGGGTCAGGATCCGTTCGAGCTCGACAACCTCGCGGATGAAAAGTCAGCCGCCCGAAAGCGCGACGAAATGACCGCTATTCTAAGAGACTGGATGCGACGGGCGAGTGACCGTTTCCTTCCATCGGGACTGAAGCTTCGTGACTGAGATGATATTGAAACCGATTGGCGTGGTGCGCTCTGCCTTTCATAAACGCAAAGAGGTACCTCGCCTGGGTGCGGCCGCCGCCGTCGAAATCTATCCGGAATTCCGGGACGCATTGCTCCGTCTCGAGAGGCACTCGCATCTGTGGGTCATCGTGTGGCTCCACGAAGCGGAACGCGACGTCCTGCAGGTGATCCCGCGTGGGATCGAGGAACGCACGGAAGCCAACCTGCATGGGATCTTCGCAGTGCGAGCGCCCGTGCGCCCGAATCCACTCGGGCTCACTCTAGCGAAGATTCTCTCGGTCAACGGAACACGAATCGAGCTGGACCGGCTGGACTTCATGGATGGGACACCCGTGGTCGATTTGAAACCTTACTTCCGGTCTCGCGATGCCGTGTATTCCGCCCTCAACCAGCAGATTGGGAAACCGGCGAGTCGGGAAGCGCTGCGGGAATCGCTTCGCATGCAGGCATTGAATTTCAGCGGCGGCGAGAGCGCGGAACTCGACCGAGCCGTCGATATGTACACTGACTTCCGGGCGGAGGTGCTGCGTCTCGCCGAGCCGCGGAGATTGTGCGTGCGCCTTCCGCTCAACCGGCCCATGATCATCGACGCGTTCATCGGAATGACCGGCGCGACACCCGGTCGTGGAACCATGCAGTTCGGTCTCGAAGATATCGTGCGTTTGCACTGGGAAGGCGGGGCAGTCGAGTATGAATTGCTCCCCGGCGATGAGTTCCGCCGCGTGCAGGAGGAAGGCTCCTCAGCGATCCAGTAAGTTCGCCAGGTTTTCATTCTCGCGAACGGACCGGGGTCTCAATCGGGCTCCAGTTCGTGGGCGTAATGCACTTTTTTGGTGGAGTCCTGCTGCTCCTTAACGAGAAAGCAATTCCCGATGGCCAGGGCGTCCATTTCGGTCCCCATGAAGCACCGAAAGGCGTCTTGTGGCGTGCAGACGATCGGCTCCCCGCGAACGTTGAAGCTCGTATTGACGATCACCGGGCAGCCCGTGCGTTCCTCGAAGGCGCGCAATAAAGCGTGGTAGCGGGGATTGGTCTCCCTATGAACCGTCTGGATCCGCGCCGAGAAGTCTACGTGGGTGACGGCGGGGATCTGGGAGCGAGGGACCTTGAGCTTGTCGATCCCGAACAAATTCTGCTTCTCCGGCGTTGCTTGCAGCCGGCAGCTCGCGGCGACATCGGACACCAGCAGCATATAGGGGCTGTCGCAGGTGAGATCGAACCAGTCCGAAACACGTTCGGCCAGGACCGAGGGGGCAAACGGACGGAACGACTCGCGGAACTTAATCTTCAGGTTCAGCCGCGACTGCATGGTCGGTGAACGCGCGTCGCCCAGAATTGAGCGAGCTCCGAGGGCACGCGGGCCGAACTCCATCCGTCCCTGGAACCAGCCGACGGCGCGTCCATTTTCAATCTCGTCCACCGTCCGGCGGATAAGGGCATCATCATCCAGGACCTCGAATCTGGCTCCGTCGGCATGAAGGCTCTCCTCGATCTCGGTTTGCGAGTAAGCCGGCCCCAGATAGGCTCCATGCATGGCGTCACGGACGTCGCTGACGGCTCGCGGCTGATTCTGGAACTCATAGTAGACAGCGAGAGCAGCCCCGAGAGCGCCGCCGGCATCGCCCGCGGCGGGCTGCGCCCAGATGCGCTGGAAGCTGCCGTCGCGGAGGATCTTGCCGTTCGCCACGCAGTTGAGGGCAACGCCGCCTGCGAGGCAGAGGTTCGGACATCCGGTGTCGGCGGCGAGCTGGCGTGTCATGCGCAGCAGGACGTCTTCGATCACCCGCTGGACAGAGGCTGCGAGGTCCATGTCTCGCTGGCGGACCTTCTCGTCCGGTTGCCGCGGCGGTCCTCCAAGCAGGCGGTCAAACCGGCCATTGGTCATCCGGAGACCCGTGCAGTAGTCAAAGTACTCGAGGTTCAGACGAAATGATCCATCGGGCCTGATGTCGATGAGATGTTCCCGGATTGCATTCTCAAACC